>NZ_MEFH01000012.1:0-77939 GCF_001725095.1 Sphingopyxis sp. SCN 67-31
GCGCAGCCCCGCCCCAAGCGCCCATTGCGCGGCAAGTCGAGCAGTAGGCCTGAGATGCGCGAACAGCCGAGACAGTTCGTCGGCGCGCAACGGTCGCGGAAGCTTCTCGGGAAGCGAGACGATCAGCTCGTTGACCTGGCGCCGTTGTAGTCCGGGACGATAGGCGCCGTCCAACATCAGCGTCATCTTCTCGGTCAACCGGAACGGGCAATGGTCGATCAGCTTTCGATCTAGGGCCCAGCTATAAAAGCGGCAGACGGTCGAGACACGCGCATTGATCGTGGTCCGGGCGTAGGGCCGCCCGGTATGCGTGCTGGGATTCTCCAGCATCCGGTTGCGATAAGCGGCGATGACACGTTCGTCGGCTTCGCGCCATTCGATCCCTGATTGTTCGAGCGAGTCGAACCAGTCGTGGAGATGCTCGCCGTAGGTCCGCACGGTGTCATTGGCCTGGGCGCGACCGCTTAGCTCTGAGTGCCCCATGAGCCAGAGGAACGCCGGCTCGATGATCGCCATGTCGGCGTCAAACAGGATCGGGAAGCCGGCGGGAATGCCTGGCTCACCCGCCAAAGCCCGAATGATCGATACCATGCTGTCGGAATCCCCTCGCGCTGAGATTCCGGCGAACAATAGCGCTATTTGGGAGCCGGCAGGCAAACGGTTCGGCGGATCGGTGTCTTTCCGGGATGCATCGCCGCCCGCCGTCGGCGCGGATCACATGTAGAAGCTGTAACTGACCTGTGGTTTCTCGCTGACGCTCACATATTTCATGATGTCGCCGATCTTCTTCGCGCATTCGAGCGTGATCGGGAGGCGCCCGTCCATCTGGGTGTTGTTCCAGTTCATCTTCGTCAGACCGAGGATCTCGTCGCAGAGGCTTTCGAGCGAAGAGTCCTGTTCATATACGGTGATTTTCAGAGGGCTCGGCACATACTGCCCAGGATAGGTCTTGTAGAAGTCGACCGTCCCGCGGGTATATAGAACGCCCTCCGTCTCCGAGATCGTCAGCAGTGTCCCCCGCTTCGGCGGATACTTCTTGTCGCTGAACAAACGGACGTCAGTGTCCGTGATCGCGACGAAATCCTTCGAACGGATGCCCTTCTCCTCCAGCGCCCGCAGGAAGCCCTTGCGCTCGCCGTCGCGGAAACGGCTCGACTTGTGAATCACGATCCTGGCCGGCATGTGTTCCAATGCCCGGTCGTACTCATCAAGAGCGTCACGCAGGAGTTCGTAGGCCTGATCCTCGCTCAGATATGGATGACGGTTCTTCTTATCGATCGACACTGGGGTCCCGCGCAGGATGATCCCATGCCCGAACTCGTCAAAGACCTGTGCCAAGCTGGACGACACGGTCTCACCGTCACGGCTCTTGTAGAAACCAATACCGATGTAGCACGAGCGGAGCTTGGCTGTGTCCTCGACGAGCCGCCAAGGAATTGTTCGGTTGCCCTTGTAGTAAAGCGCCGTGCAGAAGTTCCATGCCTTCGTCGCTGGGTCCTGCTGTTCCCCGGCGAACTTGGTGATCAGGATGGTTTTCTCCCGCACCAGCTGAAGCGGCGTGCCGAGGTGCATGCACTTGGCTTTCAATATCCGCCGGAAATTATGCTCGAGCTCGCTCTCATCCTTCGCGTCGCCAGTGGCCGAGATGGTCACGGAATCAAACATCTCGTTCGGCAATACGCAGACGATGACGTCAACCGACCTGTTCTCCGCCAGGAAGCGGATCTGCTCATAGTAGAGCTCAACAGCCCTCTCTACCCGGTCGGCGCGGGAGGCAAGTTTCACGATTCCGGTGATATCCGACTTCTTTAGTGTCCGCGTATACTGGGGCGAGTTGATCAGCCGGGTTAGGAAGCCGTAGCTCTGGTTCACCCCGCCGAAGCCACGGAACAGGTTGAGAAGTTGCGATTCCTTCTTCCGTTCGATGCCGTCCCGGCACCTCTCGAGCCACTCGTCCAGCAGATCAATGCCCTCGCCTCGACCGACGACCCCGACCCTTAGTTCCGTCCTGCGCAGTTCATCGCGCTTGTCATACACGCCCATGTGCTCGATCCCCGTACGCGGGCATATGTGGGTGCCGGTGCCGAACTCGAGCATCGGCTCCGCGAGAGTCGTCAGCCTCATGCCGCCATCCCTTCGTCGGTCGCATCGTCATCATAGTCGGCGATAGAGACGTCGCCTTCGTCAAGATCGTCATCGACCTCGTCGCCAACGTCGAATTCGAGGAGCGTCCCGAAGCTCAACGGCGCCTCGTCCAAGCCTTCCTCACTGCTGGTGTTGGAGAGGAAGTAGGCGACGAAACGAACCGCGTTCCTGACGCTGAGATTCAGTTCAAGCCGCTTCTGCTTCGAGAGCAACTTGTCGTGCCAGTTCGAGCGCTTGAAACCGTCATAGGAATAATACCAGCTCGGCACGATCTGCGAGAACCAGGTCCCGCCTAGATTTGAAAACGTCAGATCAAACGATAAGTGCTGGTGATGCGCGATCTTGTCAGGGTCCTTCTTCTGATACTTCACTACGTACACGGTGCGTGTCGCGCTGGCCTTGCCGACCCAGGCCTCCTTGCGAAGCTCCTGCCCATCCTCGCCGGGCACGAAGAAGAAGAAGCCGTCCTTTGGATGGGAGCGCACGTTGCGCGCCTTCAGCATCTGCCGCGTCTCGGCCCACATGAGTTGCTTGAGAATGTTCACGTTGTCCGGCTCGTCAGAGTCGGCCAGATCGGATATCTCCAGCCGTTCGATCGTGCCCTCGTCCACGATGCTGATCAGGCCGCTGGCCTCAATATCGGTGAATGAGAACAGCTTGTTGTTGTAACAAACCCATGCGTCCGTCGACACATCGTTCAGAAGGAGCGCCATCTTCACGACAGACCTTCGACTCTTTGCGTAGCCCTTGTAGTTCAGTTCCGCCTTGGCCTGCGCGATCACCGCCTTGTCGTCGATCGTCAGCTCCGCAACGTAGACTGCCTCGGGCAGCCGGATCTCCTGTAGGTTGGTTGTGATCGCAGTTGGCGCCTCAACCGTCTCCGATCTCATGCTGATGAAGGCATCCACCTCGCCGAGGATGTGCTTAAGCTCCGAGAGCACGCGCTCTTGCGCTGTCAGACGCAGTCCGGTCACCATGCGGAGGATGTCGCTAAGGTCGATGATGTGCTTTGCGCAGTTGAACGAGAAATCCTCCGTCAGCAGGGCATTTACGGCGCTCTGACTGTAGGATGCCTGCTTCTTGCCCAGCATGAGTACGTATAGCTCATCGAAGGTGTTATAATACGACCGGCTCATGAATTGCCCGATCGTGAACTTCACCTTCTCCAGCCCGATGGTAGAAGTGACTTGGAAAGCGACACGGTCATGGTCGTCGCCGAGGTCGATGCCGGGGAAGTTCTTCTGCTTCCGGTTGAGATTGATGAGGTGCGGCAGGTTGAAGACCGACTTCAGGATCGGGATGAATGCATCTTCGAGCGCGAGGTTGATGTCGGTCCGCCCCTGCGCGGTCGCCAGTTCTACCTGTACGACAATACGGCTCACTACGTCGCGGAGCTGATTCTCAACCTCAAGCTGCCTCATACCGCCGCGCTCCTCCCAAGATGGCCTCCATGGAGTATGGGAACGCACCAAGAACATTGCAAGCGGGCGATAGCTGATGACGGGCCTTTGAAGCCTGAAGAGCCTTCAACGCCCGCTCTCCGCTAAGCTCAGATGCCTCCGAGTGCTGAGCGGTGGGGAATAAACCGGGATCGCTGGGAGGCAGGCCACCTCATATGGAACGAAAGGTAACAAATCAGATGGGTGACCTCTGCAGATTTCAGCATGCGCCAGCACTTTGGCGGGGCGACTGTGCCCAAAAAGCCATCGCCTATTACAACTCAGAACAGGTATGTGTATGGGCATGGGCATGGGCATGGGTAGCGGGATCGAATCGACGCGCGCGCCTCTTTTTCAGAAGGCTCGTAACACACTGTTATTATTTAGAAAAAAATCATCCTTTTATAAGTCGATGTTGCGGAAGTATTAATTCTCTCCCCCTCGACGCGATCGGCCCAGAATGCGAATTATTTCCAAATAATCTCATCCATAATGGATGAATATTCCCACGAATATGTGATAAAATTAATTTATGCAATAAAATCTTATTTTGATTTCAATACATCCATTCGTAATTACCAAATTACGCCGATTTTACTTATGCGTGAAATGAACATCCCAATATTTACAGTGTGTTGGCAAATATTTATCCAAATTCATCGCGGTTGATGGCATGATGGACTCCTTCAAAATAGCGTGTATTATGGCGATGCATCGAAAGGAGTATCCCTATGTCGATCGATACCGAAGTTCGGGCGCCGGAAGCTAGCCCCGAAATCCGCACCGCCCTCCTGCGTGAACAGCCTCTGAATCCGGCGCTGCGCCGGCTGAAGGGTCGCGTTCTCGCCGAAGCGGAAGCAAGCGAAGTCATCACGAGCTACGACCGGATGCATCACCGGCACAATCGCTCCTAAGGACTTCCTCGCATGACCCCCGCCAGGATCACCTCGTTCCTGGTCAAGGTCGCGTCGCGTTGCAATCTCGATTGCGATTATTGCTACGTCTACCACCACGCCGACCAGAGCTGGCGCGCCATGCCGAAGCTCTTGTCGGCGGAGGACCGGTCTTGTTTCGCGACCCGACTAGGTGCCTATACCGCGCAAGCGGAGATCACGCACTGCGCGGTCGTATTCCACGGCGGCGAACCTTTGCTTGCTGGTGCGGATAAGCTGGCGGCGTTTGCCGCCCAAATCCGTGCCGCGACAACCGCGAAGGTTGATGTCGGGCTCCAGACCAACGGGCTGCTGCTTGACGATGCCGCGCTCGATCAACTTGAGGCAGCGGACATCGGTGTCTCGCTGAGCTTGGATGGGCCGCGCGCGGCACAAGACAAGCATCGAACGACGCGCAAGGGGCGCTCGAGCTTCGATAAGGTTCTCGCTGCGCTGGAGCGGCTCAAGAAGCGCCCCAGGCTATTTGCAGGCGTCATCGCCGTCATCGATACCGCGACCTCGCCGGAGGATCTCTTCGCCTTCTTCGACGCGCATCATCCGCCGAATCTCGATTTCCTGCTACCCGACGCCCACCATTTGCGCCTCCCGCCAGGCCGCGCGCTCGATCCCTCGCTCTATGAGCGCTGGCTGATCGGCGCATTCGATCTGTGGCTCGACCATTATCCGCATTTGCCGGTGCGAACCTTTGAAGCTTTGCTCGATGCCGTTTCCGGGCTGCCTTCCCGGACTGACGCATTTGGCTTCGGGGACGTCAGCCTTATCTCGATTGAGACCGACGGAAGCTATCACGATCTCGACGTGCTCAAGGTGACCCAGGACGGAGCGACCAGCCTTGGCGGTTCGGTACGGGATACGCCGATCGCAGACATAGCGACCTCGCCCCGGATCGCAGCGCATCGCGCGCTGCTCAGCAAAGCAGGACTATGCCGCGAGTGCCAAGCCTGTCCGATTGTCGAAATCTGCGGGGGCGGATCGCTCCCCCACCGCTTTGGCACCGACGGCTTCAATCATCCGACCGTTTATTGTCGTGAGATGCTCGCGCTGGTCGAACATGCGCGGGTCCGCCTCGCGGAACTGCTCTTGCCCTCGGATGATGCGCTGGATTCGGCCCTGCCCACTGGCACCGACCTAGCAGCGTTCGATCTCGCGGAGAGTGCCACGGCGATGATGGACGATCTCTGCGCCGGTGCGCGGTCAGCCGCGCGTGACGCGCTGCTGGGGACGGTCCGCGAGTTGCGTGCCACCCACCCCGAACTCGGTCCGGCGATCACGGCGTTCGATGCGCTGTCCGTTTCCGAGCAGGAAGAACTGGCGAGTGCTCCGGGCGCCATCGCGTGGCGGCACACACTCGACATTCAGACCGCCGCCTATGAAGTTCAGGCCGTCGACGGCGCAGCAATCCAAGCCGACGCATCCTATCTGCAGGACTTGCTTGCCCAGCCATCACGCGACGGTTCCGGCTTTCAGATCGGTTTCCCCGATCCCTGGCTTCGCATTCCCTTTGGCGAGGCAATCTATTTTGAGGATGAGGCGACCACCGCTAAGGTCAAGCCGATCGTTGAGGAGGCGCTGCAGATCATTGAGCGCTGGCGCCCGGCAATGGCGCGCGAGATGAGAATGGCTTGCGGCGCAATCCAATTTATCCGCGATCCGCTTGCGCATCCCGACAAGATCGTTTCGTTCAGCGACAACTCGGTCCCAGGTGCTCTCTATGTGTCGGTCCTGCAGGGCGACGATCCGATCGACGCCTACGATCTCGCCGACTCGTTGTTGCACGAGCACCGGCACCAGAAACTCTATCTCCTGGAGCGGCTTGCGCCGACCGTGGCTTCCACCGCGGCGCTGGTCTCCTCGCCGTGGAGAGAGGATCTTCGCCCACCTTCAGGCCTGCTTCACGCCGTGTTCGTCTTTGTCGAATTGCGGCGTTTCTGGCTTCATGTCAGGGACGAAGGGCCTGCCCGCCTCCACAATCGGGCGATCAATCAGCTCCGTGACACCGAGGAGAATCTTCGCGACGCATTCGTGACCCTCGATAGCTGTCCGCTGACCCCACTGGGACGCGAACTGGTTGCTGTCCTCAAAGCCTCCGCCGAACGCGAATTGGCCTGATGCCCGACAATGTGATCACCCTTCCTTTCGATCGGCTTCCGGGAACAGCAGCCGAGCGTCATGCTACGCTGCGCGACTATTTTTGTGACAAGGATGCCTGCGTTAAACGGACTACCGGGGGCTGGGAGCTGACGCTCGGTTGGCCCAATGATGCCGCGCGGCATGTCGATCCCAAATTGTCCGCCGGACTCGCGTGGTGGGGTGAGGGCCTTGAGCGTTCCGATATGGCGCTCTCGATGCGCCGTAGCGGTCGCATTCTCAGTACGCTCTACGACAGTTGGACGCTTCTCAGCTGGAGCGAATGGCTGGAGCGGGCCGGCCTACAGGCTGCGCCGATCGTGGTGCTCCATGTTGACGATCACCGCGATCTGGGCGCGCCGCGGCTGTTCGTGGAGCAGGCGGGTTGGCGCGATCCTATGACTGGCCATCTCGTCGACCTTGCCCAGCCTAATAGCGTTGCAAGCGCGATACGAAGTGGTGCCATCGGCATGGGCAGCTTTCTAACGCCGTTCCTCCACGCATTCCCGACCACCGAGGTTCGCCATCTTTGCCAGCCGCCGAAAGCGGTCGATACTAGAGACTTTCGTGTCGAGCTGACCGAGGAGCAGGACACGCTGCTCGACCCTGGCGCATTGCGCCCCGCTGTCGATCTCGTTCCGGTCGCGCGCGAGACCGGTCCGGGGCGATATCGCATCACGCCTGACCTTGGAGATTGGCTGCAAGGGATCGGCCCTGGACCGATCCTGCTTCACATCGACATGGACTATTTCAACAATCGCTATGATGGCGACAGCGACTGGCTCGACCGGCGCCGAAAGCTCGACCCTTCGCTGGCATCGGTGCTTGATAAGGTCGATGCCCTTGCCGATGCGCTGCACGGCGCCAGGCTCGCATCGCGGCTCGAAGATGTCGTAATTGCCTATTCGCCGGGCTTCTTCCCCAGCGAATATTGGCAGGCGGCGGACGAGCGTTTGCGCGCGGCCTTTGCGCGGCTAGATGTCCGTTAAGCCCTCATCCGCCAAGCAGAGGCAACGGCGCCGAAGGGCCAGCCCGACGCCGAAGCCGCCTCCTGTCGTTGCGCATTCGCCGCTCGGGCCGATCGATCCGGAGAAAGTACGATTGGTCCCGAGCAAAGGCACGCCCAAACGCGGCGGAGGCCCAGGTGGCGAGGCCTGGGCTATCGAGGCCGACGGCGAGCGCGCGGGAACCGTCTTCATCAACCTGATTGAAGAACCCCCGATCGGAAAACATGCCTCGCTCCAGATTTTTCTGAACCGGGAAAGCCAGGGGCGTCAGATCGGCCGTCTCGCCTATCGTGCCGCGTGCGATGCAAGCGAATATAATGTCGTCTACGCCCATATGCGCAAATCCAACATCGCTTCGCGGCGCGCCGCCGAAGAAGCCGGCTTTGCGGACGTGACGCCAGCAGGTCACTCTCAGTTGATTATGAAGCATGTTCGTCGTGAAGGGTCGTCGACCGGAGGCTGAGCGCGACCGCACCGGAATTCTGAAAGGTCCGAATGCGCGCCTATATCGTCATGCCCTGCCTTAATGAGCAACGAGAGCTAGTGGCGACCTGCGCTTCGCTCGGCTTTGGCCCGGGCGCGGCTACGGATAAGCCGGACGGCACGCTGGTCCTTGTCGACAATGGATCGACGGATCGCACGTTCGAACTCTCGCGCGATATCCAGCAAACCTCGCCACCCGGTACCGTGGAACTCACGTACGAACCCGAGCGCGGATACGTTCCCCCGCGCCGGCGCGGCATCGATCTCGTCGCACAGTTGGCGCTCGAGGAAGGGGTGGTCGCCGAGGATGTCCTGATCCTGCAAGCGGACGCCGACACACAATATCAGCCCGGCTATGTTGCCGAGATGCGCGCGGCGGGTGAGACGGCGGGCCCGCAGACGCTGCTCGAAGGACGAGCGGAGGCCGCTCCCGAGTTCGCCCTCGAGCATTCGGCATATCAGGCGCTTTGCGAACAAGTGAGTGCCTCGGTTCGCGCGCTCTGCGTCGCCGAAGCGGATGATGTCATCGTCGACGACAAAATCTGCGCCTTCCGTCTCGCCGACTATCGCGTGTGGGGCGGACACGAGCGGGAGTATGATCCCCATGGTGAGGAGATCCACGCCGAAACCTCGCGCCTGTTTCTGCGGGCCAAGTCCTACAACGCCAGAAAGATCATAGTTGAGAGGGCGACAGCCCAGCCTTCGCGCCGAAAGTTATACGAGAGCCCTGGGCTCTATTTCGCGACCTCTGGGTTCCCACACGGTGCTGATTGGGTGGCGCGGTGGCGCCGCGACTATGCCGGGATCGACAGTTTCGAAGCATTGCATCAATCACATTCCCCAGTGCACGAAGCGATATTGCTCCGCCAATGCCATGACCTGATCCTATTTGGTGTCTTGCCGCTATGGGTCGGTCACGCGCTTGGGACCCTGGCTACGACCGATGCACTGAGAGCAAGGTTCGCACCTTTATTGAGGCTCTTGCCGCCATTGACGCGCGACCAGCTACGCCACACACCCGGGCTTGTTCTCCACACAGCATTGCAATTGATCGATACACAATTGCCGCAACTGAAGAGCTATCTGGCGGAAAATACAAACCTTGGCTGATGGTGCCTGGCGGCCGTTCCGCTTCTCAGAATAGGGCGAAAGGCAGTGGCTCGCTGTCGTCGCTACGCGTGCCCTCTTTGATCAAAACGCAGCTTTTGAGATCAACTGCCGGCGCTCGCCTCACGGATCGCCGATCCGATACCTTAGTGCTTAAGTGAAGGGAGGACAGGCCGGGCGCCGCCAGCTTTTTGGATTAGCGCGTCGCCCGGCCTGTCCTCCCTTCACGGCGAACTAACAGGACACTAGCTAAGCCCAGACCTAAGCTGCAGCTATGGCGCCCCAGCGAGATGCTCGGCAGCGTCGCATTTGTAAGGACGTTCGCCAGGAGGTCGTAATAAGGCGGCCAGTGCTTGAACCGCCGCGGCGTGTAGCGCACAGTCTCGTAACGGATGCCCCGCGCGCCCATCCAGGCGGCCATCATCTCCTGATAGGCGTAGGTCTCTGGCTTCTCGACACCGGGGTCGCCAGTGATCACGAGGTCGGGCGGCGTTCCTCGTGCATCCAGCTCGATGAGCAAGGCGGTGCTGTCGACGCCGATGCCATAGGCGAGCACGATCGGCGGCGGTTCGGACACGCGGATATAATCGATTTCACGGGACTCCGCGGTCAACGCGGAACGATCGGTCGCCAGCATGGAAGTACTCCGGTCTCGCGCAGCCAGTCTGCGCACCGAACCAATCCCACTCCACCTTCTTTCTCGGCAGCATCGGCCGCGAGCGCGCCGGCTCGCGTCAGGCCCTGTCTTGCAGACTGGAGTCGCGGTCGTCGAGGTCGAGGTGGATTCCGAGTTCGGTTCCCTCGGCAATGGTCAGGTCGCGATGATCATCGCTCTCCAGCGCGCTCGCCATTTCGATAACCGGATGGACCGAGACCACCTCGCCCGAAGGAAGTCGGAAAAGGTTCGCCAGGCCTTCAACCGCCTGGGTTCCAACCGGAACGGCGAAACTGCCGCTGATTTTGAATGCAACGTACATGACTATACTCCTTATTGGGACGGATGCGCGCTCAGGTGGCGATGGGCAGAAGCTTCGGATAGGGCAGCCGCGGGAGGTCACGGCCCTGACGGCGCGCGGCGCGCGTGAGTTCGAAACAATAAGTGAAGAGGCCCGAATGCCGATGGCGCGTGAGGAGACCTTCAGTCTGGAGGCGTTGGAGCCAGGCTTCCGGTCTTTCGCGAAGAGCGGGAGCGGGAAGACCGAGCCGGACAATCTGGTCGATGGCTCCGTCCATTCCGCGCTCGCGGAGGCGGATTTTCGACAGCGTACGGTCGGAAATCGTGCGATCGCCAGTCCGAAGGACGATACGCGGACGCGTAGTTCCGCGGTGCGCTCCCGACAAGGCGGCGTAAACCCGGCCAATATGGCCAGCCTCGGGGTCGCTATAGGAGACGACAGCCTCGATCGCGGGGCGGGCCTCTCGAAGAAGCCGGAACGCGCGCGCGCAAAAAAAGCTCTCGCCGTTCTGGGGGACGCTGTCGAGAAGGATCAGGCGAGCGAGGACAGTGCCTTTGGTAGGGTCCAGAAAGCCGGTGTGTCGGGTGATGACGGCGTCAGTCGCCGGCACCGCGAAGACGCAGACGCCCTCGAGAACGGCGCGGCGTCCGAAAAGACCGATGGCGACTTGCGCAGCTGGATAGTTGGGCAGATAGTGATGCTCGGCGATGAAAGCGCGCGCCATGCGGTGCTCGATGAGATCGACCGAATAGGCTCTGGGGTTGATGGTGCGGAAGTCTGTTGCCCACAAGGCGCGTCTTTCCCGCCAGCGCTGGCTGCGTGAGGTTTCCATGTCCGGCCTCGGGTTGAAGGGACGTCGGCGGCTCTAGCCCCTCCGACTTGTCCTTTCGGCCCATTCCCCTCTTCTTGTGACATGGATTGAACTGGTGGCAGTTCATGGAATATTTGCTTTACGGCGATAGGAGTGGCGCGGGGCAAGCCGTGCGCAACTGGCAACTGCGTTTTCGACGCGCCGGAAGCTTCACAAGCCGCTCCGTTCCCGGTAGCGAGCAGTTTTCGGGACTCCTCTGAAAATCGAAGGAAAGCAGATCATCATGAGCGACTTGTCGGAAGGCGATAGCACGCTGATTACCCTGACCGCCGACATCGTCGCGGCTCATGTGACGAACAACAGCGTCGCGGTCTCGGATCTGCCGCTATTGATTCAGAATGTTCATGCGGCGCTGAGCAATCTCGGCAAAACCGAGGCCGCAGCGGTAGTGAAGCATGAACCGGCCGTTTCGGTTCGCGCCTCGGTGAAGCCGGACTATATCGTCTGCCTCGAGGACGGTAAAAAGCTCAAGATGCTCAAGCGTCACCTGATGACACACTATCAGATGACGCCGGCTGACTATCGTTCGAAGTGGAATCTTCCGGCCGACTATCCGATGGTCGCGCCCAATTATGCCGAGCAGCGCCGTACGCTCGCAAAAAGCATCGGTCTCGGCCGCAGGCCCAAGACGGCCAGCGCAGCCGCGCCGGCAAAGACGGCGAAAGCCGCCCCCGCTCGTCGCGGACGCGCAAAATCAACCGAAGGGCCGCCTGCCCAATAAAATCATCTAGGCAATTCCTCTCGAAGAAGGCGGGCTTGGAACAGGGACAGTCAGATCAAAGTGCGTCGTCGCGTCGCTTGACAATATTTGCCTAGCAAATCGAGGCGAGCACCCTGCCCTATCTTGGTGCCGAAACAACCGTTGGCATCGTGATGACCCCGCTGTGCACCCTTCAATCGATCGAAAATTGTTGGGCGGATTGCAGCATGATCTTGCCTAACGCACCCGACTGGCGGTCGAAAAAGGGCTTTCCTTCTGTCGATGCACCGCGGAGCATTTGATCAGGTTGAGTGATCAATGTGACTATCTAGTGGTGAGACATAGTCCCGAACAGCTCTCCGACCCAAAGTTTAAGGTCTATTGGTGACTAGGAACTCATCTTGCGGTGAGATGTTTGAAAGCGAGCCGCGAAGGCCCTGCAGCCAATCAAAACAGGGTAAACTGTTCTCCAATCGTTCGGGGCTTTGCGTCCGGCGGTGGCGTGCAAGGAGATGAGCGATCCCCGGCCCTCTGTGGCGCGGAACGCGGCGGCGGCTCGACTACGCGAGGCTGATTTGCAAGCTTCGCACTCCAACCTCCCAGAATGTGAGCCGGGGTGAACCAATGTTCGCGAACGTCGTTGCTCAGGGAGTTGCCGACCATGAGATGGGCCGGGATGTGCAATAGCGAGAACTGGATATAGGCCATGTGCACCGCGCGCGGGTCTATATCGACCGCTGTCACGTGGAGATGGCGTTGGTAGTTGATGTCGGCTGCGAGCATTGCCTGGGCAAGCGCGATGACCATGGCGCCGGCGCCGCAGGCGGGCTCCATCGCGCGGACATAGCCCTTGTCGGCGATCAGCGCCCGGGCGCTCTGGGCATCGCCGAGCGTGACCTCGGCCATCATCTGGCAGACCGGATAGGGCGTGAAGAACTGGCCCCGGCTTTTGTTGTGGATCTCAAGCGCGGTGAAGATGCTGCCCAGAACATCGCCCGGCGCGGTTTCCAGCGCCATGGTGATCTCGCCCAGGATACGCGGGAACATCTCGATCGTAGGGCGATCATAGCGGCCGACGATCTGGAGATAGCGTGCCTCCCGATGGTCGCGCGAACGGATGTCGACGCTGTTCGAGATGCTGATCGCGATGAGCTCCATGCAATCGGAGAACAGCGTGTAGCGATCATGGCGATGGCCATGGGCCTCGAACAGCTTGAGGACGTTCCTGATGTATCGATCCTGGGGCGGCATGAGGGTTTCCCGAGCGCAGGCCGGCTGGGCAAGCTGACGCGCTTTGTCTGAGTGAATGGTTCGAGAAAGCCGGCTGGCGGCGGCGGAATCACGCCGCGGCGAGCAGGGCCTCCAGCGTCACGGTGCGTCTCGGCCTGCGCCCGAACTGGTAGCCGTGGTTGGTCGCATATTTGCTGAGCGACATGGCTTTGCGGTCGAGAGCGACGGCGAGATCCGCGATCGAAACCCCGGTGCGGAAAGCGATCTCGAGGGCGCGCGTTTCCTCGTCGCTGAACGGCCGGATGTAGCCGTGGACGAGGCCGAGGCTGTTTGCCCGCGAGGTGAGCGCAGCCTTGGTCCGGCCCATGCGCGCGGCAAGAAGCTTGGTCGGAACACGGCCATAGTCCGCGCGCAGCCGCGCCTCCTCGGCCTCGGTCCAGTCCGGACCAATGCGCCATCCGTTGCGGTTGGCATGACGACCGCGCAGCTCCAGATATTCGGCGCGGTGGCGCAGCGAGCCGGATGTGCGGCCGAGCTGCCGCCGCAGCGGCGTCAGGCTGGTGCCCTCGCCATAGGCTTTCTGGAGGAGGGCGTCTTCTTCGGGCGTCCAGGCCCGGCCCCAGCCCCGGCCGTATCCGAGTTTGCGGATCGCGAGCCCGAAGCCCCGGATGGTGCGCTGCGGAAACCCCTCCCTGGCGAGCATGTCAACGATCGCGGTATAGCGGTGGCCTGCTTCGGCGAGCTCAAGCGCGCGTGCCGTTTCCTGCGCGGACCAGTCGGGCGGATGGTTCGCGTGGACGATGCCGAGAGTGCCAGCCCGGCTCGACAGGCCGCCAAAGGGTCGGCCGATCAGCGTCGCGATCTGGGCAAGCGGCACGCCGCGGCGATACCCTTCGACGAGCTGGGCATCTTCCCAAGGCGACCATTCGGGAGGATTGCCCTCGGTCAGGTCGAGAATCCGGGCACGGGCATAGACGGCCGAGCAGGATCGGCCGAGATCGGAAGCGATGGTCGCGGTCGGTTCGCCGCCATAGCGGCGGGTCAGCTCGGCATCGTCGAGTTCGGTCCAGGCCCTTGCCGAGTTGCGACGAAGCCCGAGCAGAGCGATCCGTTCGGCGACCGCCGCCCTGCCCCGGCCGAGCGCAAGCGCCATGTCGGCGATCGCGGTATCGTCGAGAAAGAGCGTCCGGAGCCGTTCACTCTCGGCCGGCGTCCAGGCATCGGCACGAAAGGCCATTTCGCGCAGCGGCTGGGGTCGGGGGAATGGGCCCGGTGCGGGGGCGAGCTCGACGACATCTGCGCCCAGATCGAGCGGCTTCATGCGAGCGCCACCACGGGTATGTCGCTAATCTTGGCCCTGAGCCGTGCATGCAGCCGGGCGATGCGGTCCTCCCCGCGCGGCATGGTATCGACCGCCGCGATCGCAGCCAGCATGTCGAGCGCATTGTCGATGGCCTCGCGTGGGCAACCGAGGTGGCCGGCAAGATCGTCGGCCGTGGTTGCGTTGGGGGCGATGCGCTTGAGCGCGCCGATGATCGAGGCCGCGTGCGGCGCGGACGGATCGAGGAGGAACGCGTCGAGCGCCCGCGTGCCCTTGAGGGTCAGCGTGGTGTCCCGGCCGCCGCTCGAAACCTCGCGCAGGGCGGAGAGATCGAGCAGTCTTTCGGCTTCGTCGCTGTCGATCGCGGCGGCGGCGGTCAGCCGGGGTGTCGCACCGAGATGCTCGGTGATCGTCTCTTCCATGTGGGCCAGGACGGGGAGCGGCGACATGGCCGGCCCCATGGCGAAGAATTCACCGGGCGCGAGTTTGCGCAGCCGGTCGGCTTCCTTGGCGGAAAATCCGAGCAGGTCGGCGGCGCGCGCGATGTCGCGGTCGAAGACGTTGAGGCCGACCAGGAAGTTTTGCAGCTCGGAAATCACCGAGGAGGAGAGCTTGGCGAGGCGCTGGGTGGCGATGACCGGCGCGATCCCGCGCTTGCGGCCGCGGGCGCAGAGGTCGGTGAGGGTTGCGACGCCGAGGCGGCGGGTCTCCGCGTCACGGGCCGATCCTGCGTGATGGGGGGCGAGCAGATGGCCCTCGTCGATGCAGACGAGGACGGTGTGGCTCCAATGCTCGCGCGGCGCGCCGATCAGCCCGGCGAACAGGGCGGCCGCCTTGATGATGCGCTGGTCGGGGTCGAGATCGGTGAGATCTACGTGGAGCGAGAGCCGGTATTGCCGGGCGCGCGCGGCGGCCGCCGTCAGGCCGTCCGACGTCAGTTCGCAGCCCTTGAGCGACGTCGCGCCGATATGCGCGGCGAGATTGCCGAATTCGCCCTCGGGATCGACGAGCACGATGGTCGTGAAGTCGAAGGCCTCCTCGATGATCTTGCGCAAGGTTCGGCTCTTGCCCGCGCCGCTGCTGCCCTGGATCAGCAGGCGGCCGGCGAGCAGGCGCTCGAGATTGAGCATGAGCGCGCCGCGGCTGTGCTTGCCGATCGGCACGGACCATTGATCGGCGGAAGGGTCGATCGAAACGACTGTTGCCATGATGGGATCTCCTGGGCTCGGCCTGTCTGGCCACCGCCCACTCGATCCCCCTTCCCTTTGCTCGTCCGGCCCCTGTGTTCGCTATCGGCGCGCCGGGAGCATCACCCGCCGGGACGCGGGGTGCGATCCTTGTTGCGCTTGTCGGCGACGTAGCTCTGTCCGTTCTCGCCTTTGAGGATCTCGAACAGCCCGGTCGCGGTGAAGAGCGCCGTGAAGTTCTTCACGCCGTAGTTGCGAGGATCGATGGGGGCCTGGCGCTTCGCAGCGCTGCCCGCCGCGGACATGAGCGCCCAGCCGTCCTCGCGCGCGGAGGCTTCGACGGCACCGCGCAGGATCGTCACGAGCTTGGTGTTCTGTGCCAGGGTCTTTTCCGCGGCCTTGGCGGCCGAATGCTTGGGCTTTGCCTTTGCCTCGGCCTTGGTTTCGGTCTTGGCCGCGACAGGCGTGTCGGGAGCTTCGCCAGGTGCCGCTGGCTGGCTCGGATCCTCGAGACCATCGAGATAGAGGAACGTGGTGCAGGCGTTGACGAAGGGCGTGGGCGTCTTGCGCTCGCCGAAGCCATAGACCTCATGACCATTGGCCTTGAGCTGCATGACCAGCGGCGTGAAGTCGCCATCGCTCGATGCGATGCAGAACGCGTCGGGCCTTTGCGTATAGAGCAGTTCCATCGCGTCGATGACGAGCGCGATGTCGGTCGCGTTCTTGCCCGTCGAATAGCTGAAATGCTGGATCGGCCTGATGGCGAAGTCGTGGAGCTTGTCGGTCCAGCCTTTGAGGCCCGGCTTGGCCCAATCGCCATAGGCACGCCGAATGTTCGCCGTGCCGTATTTGGAGAGTTCCGCGAGCATTGCCGCGATCTTCGTGTGGGAGACATTATCCGCATCGATGAGAAGCGCGATGCGCCGATCCGATGTGCCGCGTCCACGATCCTCATTGTCCACGTTCAGTACCTCCCCAATTTGTTTCTTTGCAGCCTTTCATCGTCGTGCGCGGCGCAGGGTCTCAGAGATCTCGATCGACAGGTCGTCCGATCGCCGCAGCGATCAGGGCATCGCGGATCTGTCGAAAGAGTCCCGAGGGGAGAAAGCCATGACTTATCGACGGCTCTCGGCCGCGCACCGGCCGTATGTCGTAACCAGGCCAAGTGAACCTGTTCCATTCGGTGACGATGACCCATGAGCGTTCGCCCGAGAGACCAAGCTGACGTCTTACTGCCTGGGGGACTTCCACCGCTTGCTGACCACGGGTGGGAGGCCGGGTCGTCATGGGCACGACATGAACTTGATCGAACCCATCATCGGATTGGGTGACTAGCACGACGGCAACGGGGCGATCTTTGACGCCCTCGTCGCGACCGTCCTTGTATTCGTACTCCCAAAGATAGCTGTAATTGATAACCTCGCCCGGCTTAGGAAGCGCTATGTCGAGCTTCCGCTTCGTCGCACTCGGGCGCGGGCTCGACGGCCCGGATCGCGTCGAGGGTTTCTTCATCCAAATCCTCCGCACGGCCTGCAACTCGTTCACGGCGACGCAGGCGCTCATAGTCGTCAATAGGAACCATGACGAAACGCAACCGCCCGTTCCTGCTGACGCCGACGGGACGGATCATCGCCTCGTCAGAGTAGCGGCCGAATTGTTTCTGCAATTCACCTGAAGGAACGATTTCCATGCTCTTCGCCATGAGCTTTGGGCTCCAATCTCTACGTCCGGAAGTGATGCCTGTGCGAAAATAGGTTCGGATATAACTACCAACGATTTAGGCCGAATTTTCTAATCCACCGCTTGGGATATCTGTCGCGCCTTCGTACTGATTTTACCGTCCCGACTATATTTTACGATTTTCCCGGATCATGAGGGCTCGTATTTGCCCGATAATATGGAACATAGGGAAAACCCGGGAAATCGTCAAGATGCGGGTTTGTAGAACCTGCCTGCCGCTTTGGCGGGAGAATGTTGCAGCTTTCTGGTCATTCGCTCGAGCGGCTACGCATGCCCCAGTCGGGCGCATAGTCCTGGCCATAGTTCGCGCTGCGCAGGTATTCCGTGTCGCCGGCCTCGTCGACGAGATAGCCGGTCACTTCCTCGGCATAGTCGGCGTCGAGCGCGCCCTCGGCGGTGGGGATCAACCGCACGCCGAACCTTCTGGCGAACAGGGCCGCGTCGGCGGCACGCATGGCGTCTTCGTGGCTGGCGGCCGTGACGGCGAGCTTGACGCGAACGGTCGCATAGACTTGAACGAAATGGGTGGGCTCCGACATCATCGGTCTCCAGATGAGGAATTGGGGGGTGTGGGCCAGGGTCGAAGCGTTCGACGACCCTTGTCCCGGGAATGCTGCACTGATCGGCCTAGGATTAGAGATCCATGATCGCGGCGCCCAGGACGGCATAGAGGCCGACGTCAAAGCGAAGTTTCTGCAGCGCTCGAAACTTGGCGTCGCGCCGAGCCTCGACATGGAACGCGCTGCGGCCGGTGTCGGCCTCCTTGATGCCGGTCGAGAGCGTGGGGTAGGTCTTGCCGGCACGTGGACCGGTCATGATCTGGGCCGTGGACCGGCAGTCCAGCGTGCGATCGAGCGCATAGCCCAGACCGCGCAATTGCGCTTTGATTTCGCTGAGCGTGACGGGATGCCAGCCATCGGCGGCGCGGGCGGCCAGTTCATTGGCGAGAGCGGGGTTCATGAGCGAAGCTCCTTCGCATTTGCACCGACGGATTCCTGTAGGTCCTCGGCCAATCGTTTGGGGGTGCCGAGCGGCGAACCTCAGGCCAGCGGCACGTCGTAGGCGGCCGCGCAGCCCGGTTCGCCTGGATAGACCCCGTCCGGATCGCACAGTAGCACCTGCAGCACGTCATATTCCTCGTGGCGAAGGTAGCGCCCCGCCTGGAGCGTAAAGCGCTGGCGCGCCTGGGCCGAGGCTTGCCGAACGCGGGCAGGAAAGCGGCCGCCAACGTCGATGTCGCCTTCGAGCGGCCGGCGCGCGCCGCGCATTTTCCGGCCGAGCTCGTTGATGATCGAGCCGGCGACGCGGGGCGAGTAGTTGCCGATGAGCAGGAGTTCCGGCAGGCCCTGCAGCGCGTTTCCGATGGTGTAGGCGAAGGCGGGCGTCTCGCCGTCGGCGAAGATCAGGAAGAGATGCTGACCGCTCCGCGTGATGTTGCGCTCGATGGCGGCGTAGAAGTCTGAAGCATCGATCATGAAATCCTCCTCCGCGATGGGAGCGAATTCAGGCGGTCGCGGGGTGAGTCAGGACTTCGAGATAGTCTGTCTCGACCAGCTCGGTCTTCTGGCTGCGCTCACGCGGCGTCATGTCGAGCTTCACGTAGAAGCCCGCGAAATGCGTCTTCACGATAACGCCGTCGCGGCCGGCATAGCGGTCCCCCCCGACGCGCGGACGTCGGCGGAGACGCACACGCGCACCGATCTCGGGCTTGAGGATTGTTTCGACGGGCGTCGCGCGCTCGGCGAGAAAGATTTCTAGACGCGCCCTGTCGTCATGTTGGTCTTTGGCCTCGCAGCAGGCGCGGGCAAGGATGATCCAGCCGCGCAGGCTCATCGCATCGCCGGCGAGAGGGCGGTCGCGCGGCTCGTGATCATCCGCCGCCAATTGGCCTGCTGACAGATGCGCGTCGGGATCGAACGCGAAAATTGTGGCCGCATGATATTCGCTCTCGCTGAGTGCGACGAAGAGGTGCTCGAGTTGCGGGAGGAGCTTGGCGGCGGCGCTGGCGGCAGGGAGTGAGACGACATTGGTTTCGGGCATGGATCGGGTTCCTGTAAGTGGACGAAAATGCGGGCACCGGCCGCTCAATCCGCCGGCACATTTCCCGGACACCCCCTCCCCCTTGCACGCGCGCGGGATCAGGCCGTGGCAAGGTCGAGGAGATCAGGCGCGCGATTTGCGACAAGCCGCGTGGCTCCACCGAAGGCGCGCAGGCGGGAAGCCATCGCCTTGCGCAGATGAGCCCGGTTGCCGATGACGGTCTCGGGGGACAGCGGTTCGCCGCGGGCTGATACATAGCCGCTTGCAAGCTGCCCGTCCGGCGTCTCGACGGTGATGCGGTGGCCGCCGCCGGGCTGCTTCCCGGCATAACGGGCCGTGAATTCGCCGAGCTTGCCGGTGAGACCCTTCACCGCCTTGCCCCAGCGGATGTGGCCGGCGCCCAGGCTTTCTCCCGGCATGAGCCCGCGATCCAGCCAGATGCGGAAGTGGGCGCGCTGCTGCAGCAAGGTGTTGCGGGTGCGCTCCATGGTCCGGCAGAGCGGCAGCGCCACCGCATGCAGGTCGAGGAGCGCAAGATAGTCGCCTTGGGCGGCGATCAGGATATCGTCAAAATCTCGGCCAGCGAGAAGGCTGCGAAGCTGGTCTTCCAGTCGGGGATCGAACGAGACAGCGTCGCCGCTCAAGGACTCGATCGCGGCCGCGTCCGGCATGGAATTCTGGAGCGCATGGAAGCCTGTGCTCGAAATCACGACGATGGCGAGTTCGTCTTGCCCCTCGCTCGCCTGGAGAGCTGGGAGCAGGAGCGGGGACTCGATCTTCGCGGCCGCGCTTTCGCGGATCCATCCCGCTTCGGGCGCGCCGAGGATAAGGAGGCGACGCGCCCACCGCGCGGGGACCGGATCGTCGGTCGGCTTGGGCCAGGTGCTCGGCAGCGGCCGCCCTGTGGTGGGAACCGGCTGCGCCTCGGGCAACGAAGCTGCGTCGTAGGCGCGGCGCGCGGTATCGAAGAGGTCGTCGCGATTGCCGCCGCCATCGGCGAAGCCCTCCTCGTAGGCCAGGGTCGCGGGCGTCTCGCCTTGCCCTCGCCGTGCCTCCGGCTCCCACCCGGCGGTGGCGGCAAACCATCCCGACGCGTAGCGGACGGCCCGGTCCCAGTCGTAGCGATGAAGGTTGCGCGCGCGCAGGATGGCGCGATCGCGATCGTCGCCCTTGCCGCTGGCAATCCGCGTTTCGGTGAAGGCGAAATTGCGGGCCTGCCGCTCCGCATCGGCGGCTTTGGACATGGCGTCCATGACCGGACGCAGCGCGAGCGCCCGCTGCCGCATCCGCGCGCGCCTGGCTTCCCGATCGGCGTCGTTGGGCAGGTCCGGGAAACGCCGCCAGGCATCGGCCAGGATGGCGGCGTGGTCCGGCCGGCGGCCACGAGCGATCCAGGTGGCCTCATCGGCCGGATCGAACGGCTCTGAGATCATCGGTCGCTCTCCCGGTGAAATCCGAGGCCCTCAGCGGTGAGGTTCTCCAGCGCACGCGAGAGCGGCTCGTAGCGTCCCGACAGGTTGTCGATCGTTGCAAAGAGCCGTGCATTGGCGGGGGCGGCCGGCACGCTGAGACGAAACTGAACGGGTTGCTCCGCCATCTCGGGAAAGACCTGTCCGAGCAGGATCGCCCCCAGGCGATCGGCAACGCCGTCGATGCGCTTGCCAAGGTTGTGCTTGTCGAGGCCCGGCGCGGATCCGAGATGCGACATCGGCGCGATGACGTCCGGAAGCCGGGCAAGGAGGCCGGCACCCATGCCGTAGTCTGAGTGCATCGAGATCAGCGCTTGGCGCTCGAGCGAAATCTCTGTGAAGGGGACATAGACCCGGAAGGAGTAGCTGGGTGGTTCCGTGCCGATCCGGGTGCGGGTGAGGAGGATACGCATCCGCGCCTTCCTCAGGCGACCAGCCGCGGCGCGGCGGGGGTGGCGGCGGCGAGATTGAGATCGCGGCGGATGCGCGCGGCGAAACGATCGGGCTCGACCAGTTCCCGGACCGACGCCCAATGGTTGCGTTCGCCGATATGATCCTGGCGATTGCGGACTTTGCGAAAGCAGACCTCGCGGTCGGGCCCGAACGGTCCTAGCGAGAACTGGACCCAGAGCATGTCGGCATGCAGCGTGATCTCGCCCGACACCGCCGGCCCCGCCTTGTTGGAGCGGATGTCAAAGCTTCCCTCCTCAAGGCCGAGCGCGTCGGCAAGGCGGCGCATCGCGGCGCGGCCTTCGGAATGGAAGAGGCGCTTGGCAGGTTCGTCATAGGCGACGCCGCGCAGGGCGAGCGTCTTGAGCATTGGCCGGTTTCTGAGGTCCGCGATCCGCGCCATGCAGTCGCGGCGTAGCTCCGCATCAGCTGGCCGATCGGCACAGACCTGCGAGAAATGGCGCACGAGCAGAATGACGGCGGGGTCGGTTTCGACCTCGATGCCTGCGTTGCGGCAATCGGTGATCGCTGCCTGAATGGCATGGAGCGTCGTGCCGATGGTGATCAGAGCGCTGGGGTCGAGCGCCTGGCCGTAGCGAAATGCCACATCATAGCTCATGGGGTCCTCCGGGAATCTCGAGCGGTCATTCCGCTCGCGCTCCCAGCCCCGCTTCCCTCTTTTCTGCCCGGCGGGATGGAAGGGCACGTCGCCGAAAGACGACAGCAAGCGATCGAGAGTGTATTGCGTCCTCGCGAAGCGAGGAGCCGGGGCGACGGAGGAAATGGATGGAAGATATCGCGGGTTGGATCGCTTCGATCGCAACGATGATCGCCGCGATGATGACCGCGGCCAATCTCGGGGCGAAGGTCACGGGCTCGGGGTTCCTCGTATTCACGATCGGATCGATCTGCTGGTCGCTGGTGGGTCTCTCGACCGGGCAAACCAATCTGCTCGCGACGAACGGCTTCCTAACCGTCGTGAACATGGTGGGCGCGTGGCGATGGCTGGGTGAGCAGCGCAGATATGAAGAGGGCGGCAAGTCCGCCGATAGGGCCAGCCGCCGCTGTCGAGCGATGAGCTTTTCACCGCGACCGGTCTTGCCGGCATGGAGATCGATGACTGCCACGGACGGCGTCTCGGACGCGCGGTCGAAGCCTTGGTCGAGTCCTCCTCGGCGAGGATAAGCTATGTGGTCATCTCTCGGGGCGGAATTGGCGGGATCGACGAGACGCTGCGCGCCGTTCCTTGTGACGTCGTCTGCTTCGGCGCGCAGCGACTCTCCCTCACGATCGATCTCGCGGGTTTCGAGGGGCCACCCGTCCTCGAAACAGGAGATTGGCCCGCGGAGGCGCCCCGGATGGTGTCAACCACTGACGGCAGCCTGCAGAGCGCTTAAGGTGTGCAATCGAAGCGCCCTTGCGATCATCCCCGCCTGGCTGATCGGATTCGGCCCGCGCCGGGTCCGATGGCGCGGGCAATGTGACCCGCATAGACACCGCAGGCCGCCCAGTACGAGGCGAGGGGCGGCTTGCGGCTGCGCCAGCTCGTTTCTGCGCGCTGCCTCGCATCCTGCTGCAATTCGAGGAGCAAGTCCTGCAGCAGTGCGCGCGTATTAGGGTCGAGCGCCCGCAGCTTGGCAACCGCAGGCAATGTGAGGATCGGATTGCGGACCTCCGCGCGATTCGAGCGTACGGGTATCCGCTCGGTGACGATGAAGGAGTGGGGCATGGGGGGCTCCTCGATCTGCAGGAGCTCTAACTCCCGTCAGGTTGCCCTCGCATCCCCTCTCTTCTCTGGCTGCGGGCCAAGACGCGCTGGTCTCGTCAGCGGGGCGCTGTCGACGACAGCTAGAAGCGACATGGTGACGTAAACGATATCGGTGATGAGGAGGAACATCAGTAGGAGGAAGTCGGGCGGCGTGTCCCCCGCCCCCTTGGCGGAATAACGAGATCGCCACGTCCGCTGGGCGCCAGAAGGAGTTCCTTGAGTGTCGGCCGCACGCGGCGTTGAGACCGATGCCACTCGGCGGCAGGCACCAGAACCGCCGCCTCGATACCTCGCTTGGTGATCATCTGGGGTCCGTTCACCGTGCATGCTTGAAGCATCTCGTTGAAGCGCGCCCTTGCGTCCTGAATCGTCCAAGCCTGCATAATGTTTTCTTCCGCATTGGTCCTCTAACGCGTTCTCCAGCTTTTTTCAGTCCCAACCGAGGCTCAGCCCGTCATGCGCTCGCGATAGATGTCGGCAGCCCATTGCTCGATCCACTGGGCGGTGGTCTCGTCATGATCGAGTTCCCCGGATTCGATGAGTTCGCGGATTTGCTGCCGCGCTTCGGCAATCGCGGCCTCCCAGGGATCGTCGGGCGGCCCGGCATCCGGCGTCAGCGGCTGCATGGGAAGCTGGCGCTGCGGCTGGCGCAGGCGCGCATGCTGGGTGTGGACCCAGTGCTCCATATGATCGGCGACGACGGCGTCGGTCTTCGCGAGGTTATGGCGCCTTGCCGCGGTCCTGGCTGCGACCCCGTAAGCCTGGCTGTCGATCGAGGCGACACGGTGGCGGAAGGCTGAAAGATAGGGGAGCGCTTCCCCTTTCACGCCGAAAAGGTGCAACCGCGTAAGGCGCGGGAGCACGCGGTCGAGATGATCGACGACTGCCATCAGACCTTCGGGCCCGTGGATAGGGCGCCTGCACATGGATCCGACGCCGACCAGTCCTGCCCGCTCAATCGTCAAGGACAGGGCCTCGGCGCAGCGCTCATAGTCGGACGGCAGGCGCCCCTGGATGACTGGCATGAAGGTGTCGAGAATCCCTTGGTCGTCGCCGCGCAGGCGGCACTCGATATTGGCCCGGATCGTGCGCGAAATTCGGTCGAGCACCTCGTCGCGGTCGCCGGCGACCTGATGCTCGACGCAATAGTCGAGGCTGGCCCACCAGCCGAACGGATAAGCCGCCGCAAGGCGGATATAATCGTCCACGGTCCACGGATATCCGCCGTAGGTGACCATCGCACTGAACCCGGCGCTGTCGAGGCAGAGGCTGTGGAGGCCCGCCGCGTTGCCGAGCGGGCGAAACGACCAGCCGGTCCATTCCCGCCAGCCGCGGCGCCTCGACCAGCGCGACAGAGCGTTCGCCGAAATGAGGACGGGCTGCTGGAGCCGCCTCGCCCGATCGAGCAGCTTGCCCTCGGACAGATGGGGCAGCCCTATCATGACCGCGATCGTACTCGGCTTGACCCTACCCGTGTTCATATTACGTTCCCTACGAAAGGAGATACCCGATGACCGATTCCGCCGCCCGCTATCTTGACCATTTCGATCTGGACGTGACGCTGCGCGATGCGGCCCTGGACGAGCAGAACCGCCCGACCCGGCGGATGATCGCCAATGCGGCGATCGGTATGCATGTCGAGGACGCCTTTTATTCGGTCCGCGAACTTCGCGAGGCGGTGAGCTGGATCCACGAGGGCGAACAGGGCGGCAAGCGCAAGCTGGCCTCGATCCTCAGCAATCCGGCCGGCGATGACTTCCAGCGCTGTATCTATTTCTGCCTCGCGGGCCGCGGCGTGGTCGAGATGATCGACGATCTGATGTGGCTGGAAGAGCTGCTCGAGGCGCGCGGCCGGATCGCGGGCGAGATGCGCCGGCGCAAGCTCAAGGCCCGGGCTCTCGTACGTCCCTATGTGGCGGATGAACCCGATGGCCCGGTGGTCTCCATGTCGGAGGATTTTCAGCAGGGTCAGTCCTGGTGGGCCGATCCCGGGCTGAGCGCCTGAAGCACGCGCGGCAGGCGCCTCGGTCGCGCGCCCTCTTGGTTTATCCCTTGTCCGGTGCCGGCTGTCTGGTGCCCGCCTTCAGCGTTCGCAGGTTAGCCTCTCGGCGCGTCGTTACTGCGCCTCGGCGAACGCGTCGGTGTAGTGCGCCGAGCCTTCGTGATGGGACCTCATATGTTGCGGACGATTGACATCCATTCTCCTCAGCGAAGCGCGTTCACGGTGCGTTGGCATGCCGGCGCAGCCGGGATCGAGACGGCCGTGGCGATGGCGAACCACAGTTCTCCCAGCACTGCCGAGCTCCATGATCACCGGCCCGACGACGTTACGCTGGACAAGGTGTAGCGGGTGTTGATCTAGGGTGACGGAAATCCCTCGAAATCGGGTTGCCGGACACTTTCCCAATCCGACAGTGTTTTTCGCGCAACCGGATTGAGGCAACGGTGTGCCAGTGATCGAGATGGACCATCAGCGGCGCGATTCATGTGTGTGTCGTCATACTGATTGCGAAGCAGCCATCACGCGACGGTTTCCACGCCATGTTCGCTCAGGCTCAATCAAGTAAGGCCTGACTGCTTAAGCACATTCGCCAGTTCGTCGGAAATGAACGGGCCGCCGTTCGACAAATGTTTGTCGCTCCACATTTGCGCGCATATTTGGGAGAGGTTGAATACCATCTCACCGTCCCGAATAACGAGTGGTGGGACAAAGCCGTCATTCAAGCTTGTAGTCAAGAATTACGGCCATTGACGGGAAATCTGCGGGCGGTCCAAATCCTTCTCGGTCATAACAAGATAGAAAATACGGTGCGCTATCTCGGGATCGACGTAGAGAACGTGCTTGCCCTTGCCGAAAACACTGAGATCTGAGCCCAATCGCGCCCGTTTTCGGGAAAGAGCCGAACACGGGCGTCTGGAACGAAGCAGTCGTTCGTAAATGTAAGGCGTAACGGCGGCTTATGGTGTTATGTGACGTTTCGCTCCAACGAACATGACCCAGGAATTTGGGCCTTCAATCGCGTATCAAGCGCAGGTCGACACTGTCGCACCACTGATCGCCTAGCCATGACGGGATTGGGGTGCTCGTGGTGGTTCCGACCATGACCAGAATGGGGCGCGTAACCGAAAGGTGCCCTTGACCATATCAACCGGCAGCTCTTGTCGGGGCCAAACATCGCCTCCTCGGATGCGAACGTCTGCGTCAGATCGGCAAGAGCTCCAGAAGCCACTCCTGCGCGTTCTCGTCGGCAATCCTCTCGCAGATGCCAATGTCGCGATAGGAGAATGACCATGGAGATGCCTGAAACCACACCCAATGCCTAAGGCCGGCTTTTCGGCGTGCCCTTCGCCATTTGAAGGGTGACCTTGTTGGCTTGGTTGCTCAAGCTCCTGTCGCCGTTTCATCCCACTCCGGATGGCAACAGTCGCCAAACTGCTCACCATCTTTCGCGCATGACTGGATAGCGTGCGGAATACGGATCTGTCGGTAAAAGCCGGTGAGCCAATCAAGCGAGACGTGCATCCGGATCATTGGCAAACGCGCGATTGGTTGCCAGCTTTTCTTCAAACTCGGCTTTCACCTTGACATCTTGTTCCAGAAGCCGGTCTGCCATTGGCGCGAGAACAGAATCCTCGATGCCCGGCCCCGGCTGCAGCGCAGCATGGAAGAGGCCCCATGCAAACAGCGAATCCTGACTTTCGGTTCCAGAAGTACGGCCGCAAGGAGGTCAAGCGGCTGATCGCTGGGCACCCGTAAGGTGCCGGCCGGAAGTGTCGTGGTGCGATCTTCGTGCACAAGGCGGGCTTCAACCGGTATCCGCCCTTCGCTCGTTAGCTTCAGTTTCGGATCGAGGATCCGGACATGGTCGAGCGTCAATGTGCGCGGCCTTGGGATCACCTCGAAGCGGATGCCGTGCAGCGTGAGCCGTTCGACGACCTCGGTCTGTCCCGCGAGCACCCACCATGCCGTGGGCAACTTCGCCTGTTCGGTCGCGGTCTGGCCGATGATCGGCATTCTGAAGTGGATCGGGCGGCCGAGCCAGCGCTGTTCAAGCCGGCCTGACGCGGGGAAGCGATAGGTTTCGAACGCCACGCTCTTGAATGCGTCGATGAAGCCGACGGCTGCTGCGCCGGCTGCCACCGGGTCATCAGTTCGGCCTGGCGAGCGGAGCGATCCGTCGCCTTGGCGTCGGCGATGCGCTGTGCGTCCTCGCCCGCGAGGCGCAATGCTGCCTCCATCAATACGTAGCTGCCCAATACACGCTGGCGATACGGCTTCAGCGCATGGTTCTAGACCAACACGGTCGGCACGCCGATGAAGTCGCCATAGCCGGTGGAATAGCGCGGCCCTTCCGGGCTGAACCGAATGCCCTTGGCGGGATCATGGGCATCGACCGCGCTGGGATAAACGCCGGGGATGTGCCCGGCGCGCCGAAGGTCATCTCTGACGACTGGGTCGAAGCGCTGCTCCAGCCAATCAGCCGTAGCGCGGTGCCGGGCATATTTTTCCCAACCCGCATAGGTGAAGGTGATATCATACTGGTGGTCGAAGCCATCGCTAACGTGGAAATCCATGTCGAGCGCGGGATCAAGATCGCGCAGCAGCCTCACGATCGCGCGCGTTTTCCGGCGCATCGAGCTTGGCATAGTCGCGGTTCAGATCGAGATTGCGATATTACATATCTTCCCACAACAGGGGAGGTGTTACGAAACACTTCCCGGGTCGTGGCGTCGAAGGGGTGGTCATCGGCTTTTCGTCCGCTAAGCTGGGCGGACAGCAATCATAATCGTAGCCAGTTTTGAGGGTTTCTCGTGGCTGAAATTATCTACCGACGAGCAACCTCTGTCGATCTTCCCGCAATAATCGATCTTCTAGCCGATGACATCTTGGGCGCAGGGCGGGAAAGCGCGGGTAACGGAGTATCACCTCAGTACACATCTGCGTTCGCGCAGATCGAGGCTGATCCGAACCAGCTTCTCGTCGTCGCCGACGACGAAGGTGCCGTTATCGGCACGCTCCAGCTTTCCTTCATTCCCGGATTGTCACGCGGTGGTTCGATGCGAGGCCAGATTGAGGCCGTGCGCGTCGCAAAGGAGCGACGGAGCGAACATATCGGTGAGGCCATGTTCACATGGGCGATCGAAACCTGTCAGGAGCGTGGCTGCACCCTCGTCCAACTGACCACAGATAAGGCCCGGCCGGATGCACATCGTTTCTATGATCGATTGGGATTTCAACCCACGCATATAGGTTATAAGCTCTATATCTGACTGAGCAGCGCGTTCGCGTGCCGCGTTTGCGAGAGCGCTACCGGCGCCGACATGCCTCTCAAGAACGGAGAGCGAACATGCTCACAGGGCCTGCAGCTTCCTGGCAGCCCGCTCCGAAGCATTCCATCGGCAGCTTCTGTTAGGAGCAGACGTAGAAGATGGTCGATTTGAACGACCGGGTCTGGTCGGCTGCCGACCCCCGCGCGAGCGTCGGTTGTCCCCGCGACCCGGCTCCAATCCGGACATTCGCCTATCGGCCCGAGCCGGTCATTCCGCAGTGTGCGAAAGTCAGGCGATTCCCGCTCGGCGCCTTGTTCGGCCCTATGTGGCGATCGAGCCGGTTGTCTTGTCCCCGCCCTCACCGTTCGCAGGTTAGCCGCTCGCCGCGCCGCCACCGGGCGGGTTCCAGCCAGCTTCCGGCGAAGGCTCCGGCGCGTTGCCGCTGCGCCTGGGCGAACGCGGCCGTGTAGCGCGCGGAGCGTGCGGGATCGGACCGCAGATATTGCGGCTGCGGAATGGCGAGTCCGGCGGAGATCATGACTTCGCCGAGGTCTCTACCATCTATCGAGACGGTGGCCACCGGGCGGCCATAGCTCGAGCGCGAAGACAGGCGGATCTGCGCGTCGCCGCCTCGTAAGGTGCGCGCGGCGAGATCCTGCGCGGCCTTGCCGCATTCCCAGCAGGCGCCGGCGCGTTCGCATAGCTGACGCCGTTCGAACGCATCGACGCCGAGCAGACGGAAGTCGGTGGCGACCGTATCGCCGTCGAGGGCGCGCGCCTTGGCGCTGAACGAGGTGTCCTCGGCGGCATCGCTAGGCGTGCTGGCGGCCGCCAGCAGAAGCGCCAGGACGACAAGGCGGTTCATGCGACCATTTCGAGCACGATGAGGCCCGGCGTCGCCGGGTCGGTTGATACACGGAAGGGTTGCAGCGGGTCCGCGGTGCGCAGGATGCTGACCCGTTCCTGGGAATGATCGAAGATCCGGCCCGCGACGCGCATGGCGTTCTCGCGACTGCAGAGCAGTCCGCGCTTGGAGGAGAGGCCGTTCCTTTCGATGGCGATTGTCATGACATGATCCACTTCATCACGAGGATATACGGATTGATGCTCAGGCGAACACCGTCTTGTGGATTTTGGTGACGGGCACGATCGACCAGGCCCGCTCCATGAGCCGGCTGATCCGATAGAAGCAGCCGTTGGCCGGGTCGCGCAACATGAGGCTGCGTTGGCGCTTGCAGACCACGAACTCCTGCGCGACGTGGCCGTCGCTGAAGGTGACCGGCTGCTCGAGCCGGATGCGGTCGCCGTCCGAGAGCTTGCGCGCGCGCCGGGCGATGTTGGCGCGGCACCGTTCGCGCCAGTCGAGAGCATGCTTGTTGTCGGTCGGCGAGAGGAGGTCGAGGATCGAAGCAGGGCAGTCGGCCTCGCACGGTCCCATGTTTTCGCTCATGTCCTTGTATCCAAATTGGTGGCCATCGCGCGAACGCGGGTTCCAGCGCACCAGGCAAACGACGGCAAAGACGCTTCCGGGAACGCCGCCGACCAGTTCCTGGGCCGCGGCGTAATAGGTCCGGTTCCCGGGACAAGAGGACGCCAGCACCCGGAGCCCGCGGGTGGTGCCGTCGTCGAGCGTGCATTCGTAAGTCAGTTGCGCGTCGAGATAGGATTTGGCGCTCTTGTGGCCTCCCATCGACGTGAAGGGCATGAAAAGCCATCCCATGGTTGATTGTCCTTTCTGATGGTGAGAAGCCGACGTCAGGCTGCGAGCGCGGGTGCCGGCGCGTCATCCTCGTGGCATTCGCCTTCAGCTGCCGCGCTGCCGAAGCTCTTGAGGTAGGCGAAGGCCTGCTCTGCCTTGGCGGCCGCATGGATGATCGCGGTCTTGTCGCCGCGCAGGATCCCGAGCCAATGCCCGACATAGCTCGCATGGCGATCGTGCAGCACATTCGGCAGACCCAGATCCGCGCAGCAGAGCCCCGCCCCGATTTCGGCGACGAGCTCTTCGAACGCATACGCCTTGTCGCCGAAGCGCTTGCCGAACGTGCGGGCCAGCCTGTCGGAGTGGCCCGACCAATGGACGGTCTCGTGACATCTCGTCGACGCGTACAGATCCATGCTGCGAAACGAGGTTCGGCTGGGCATCTGGATATTATCCCGACTCTTCGGACCGTCTCACAGTCGCAATGATGATGGGACAGGTTCATGATCGATCGCCTTCCTGTTTGAGGTGCGATGTTTTGCCGGGGTGGGCTCGAGCCCACCCCGGCAAAACATCGGCGCCCGGAGACTTCCCATCCCCAAGCTCTTCTTCACCGATCTCTCCTCCCTCCCCTCCACCGTCGCGATCGATGGGCAGGTTCACGGGCTGACGCCTGACGAAATCTCGGCGGCCAACAGTTGCGGACTTGTCGAGGGGATGCCGTTCATCCTGCACGACGACGGAAGCTATGATCATCAGCTCAATCGGTTCTTCCGTTCCTGTCCCATGATGGGCGTGCGCTCGCTGAACAGCCTTCGGGCCTATGCGCGCGATATCGTGGTCTGGATGCGGTTCCTGGGCGAACGCCGAAATGGGAAATCCCTTTGGGAGGCAGATCGCGATGACGTCGCCGCCTTCCACCATGCTCGACGGCTATCGGAGCCGCCCCATCGCATCTCGGCCGCGTCGTGGAACCGCGCGGTAGCGGCCCTCGACAAGCTCTATCACTGGGCGCGCGATCAGAATCTGATCGCCGAGATGCCGTTCACCTATCGCCAGAGCTGGACCCGTTCGGCACCGGGCGGACCGCTTCAGTCCGTAGCTGCAAACTGCGCGCGCGAGCCTGGGGCGCGCAAGGGTGATATGCGCTTCGTCGATCTGGAGCGCTATATGCTGTTCCGGGATGTCGGCCTGCGAGGCCGACTGCCGGATGGACGTGAGGATCCGCACTGGCGTGGGCGCCATGGTGAGCGCAACGCCTTGTTCGCCGAGCTCCTGATCACGACGGGGCTGAGGCTGCAGGAAGCATCGAGCCTGCTACTCGGCGAACTGCCACACCATAAGCTCCACGTCCCCTCGATCCGATCGGTGACGTATCGGCTTGCCGCAGCCACGGCGAAGGGAGGACGTGGCCGAGATATCCGCCTGCCCGTGCGGCTGCTTGCTCAACTCTACGACTATGCGCGCATCGAAAGGGAAAATGCCGTCGGCAAGCGAGGCGGTCGCGTCATACCATCGAATGCGCGGCCGATCCTCGCGGCGCCAAATGGGCGCAGATCCCTTCGCGTCGTCGACGGTGATCGTGAAGCCGTCGTCAGCGTCGATCGCCTGTCTCCGACCGAACGCGCCAGGCTCGTCGATGCGGACACGTTCGCACCGTTGAGCCTGTGGCTCACCGAAACCGGACGACCAATGACGATGCCGGCGTGGGAGGCGGTCTTCATGCGCGCGAGCGCCCGCTGCCAGGCGCTGGGACTGGAGATCGACGTGACCCCGCACATGCTGAGGCACGCCTTTGCCGTCCATATGCTTGCCCTGCTTCTGCGCGAGCAGGTCAGCTGGGTCGCCGGCGGGGGTGCCGGGCAAGGCGGCTCGGTCTATCGGCGCCTGATCGGCGATCCCCTGCTCAAGCTGCAGCGGCTGATGGGACATAGCCGGATCGAAAGCACCTATATCTATCTGGATCATCTCGACGAAAGTCAGGCGATCGTCGATGCGGCGGTCGATCAGTGGGGGCTCGATCTCACACCGGATGAGGCGGCGTGAAGCGCGGGCACCATGCTCGCTTCCCGGAAGCTGTGCCAGCGCCGCCCGTGGGCGCAACAGTGCTGGATCCCCGGCGGTTCGCTGTCCACTGCGATGACGGCAGCCAAGTGCTGGTGGACCTGCGAGACTGGAAACGCCCCAAGCTGGCGGCCGAAATGGCGGTGTTCCTCGAGGAATATATACGCCGGATGGGACCAAGCCCCATTGCCCGGTCGGTTCGGCGGAAGGTCAAGCAGCTGGGGCTGTTCTGGACGTTCCTCGATAGGGATCACCTGTCGGTGCGCCGGCTCGGCGACATCGATACGAAGCTGATCAACGACTATGAACTCTGGCTGGAGCGCAATGGCGGTGGGCGCTTCCACCAGCGTCACCTTCTCGCAACGCTGATCGGTCTCCTGCGCCTCGCGCCGGAAATGCGTGAGGGCGTCCTCTCGCAGGAGACCGTCGCACGCCTGACCTTCATCGGCCACGGCGAAGGCGGAGTCAGCCAGCCTCGAGATGCCTATAGCAGCGGCATCGCAAGCCGACTGAGAGACGCCGCTCGGGTACAGATCGAAGACGCGCGACGCCGGATAGCACTGGGCGATGCGCGACCCGCGCTGCCGGAGCGCGTGGAGATCGGCAGTCGAGTCCACCAGCATTATACCGCCGTGATCGAGGCGATCGTTCGCCTGGGTCAGGTCGGCACGCGCCGCAGGGACGTCGGACGCTTCGTCCAGCTCGCCCGGTATCGCGGGATCGACAATACGATGGAGGCCCTGCATGCCGGCTTCTACCTGACCCGGCTCGACTTCATCGCGTTCATCGTTCTCCTGTCTCTTGAGACAGGCATGGAGATGGAGTGCCTGTTGCGTCTCAAGGCGGACTGTCTGCGCAATCCCACCAAGGGTTATGTCGAAATCGAATACTACAAGCGCCGCGCGCGTGGATCGGAATGGAAACGCCTGCGTGTGCGAGATGGCGGAAGTGGGACGCCCGGCGGCCTGATCAGGCTAGCGGTCGCATTGACCGAACGGGCGCGAGGGCATCTCGGAACCGATCGGTTATGGGCGATCTGGACCATCACCGGGCTTCGCCTGCCCAGCGACGATGGCCCCCAGGGCGTTGAGGCCTTTGTTGGCCATCATCAACTGCTCGATGATGATGGGGCACCGCTGCACCTGTCGCTGGCGCGCCTTCGCAAGACCAACAAGGCCGAGTGGTATCGTAAGACCGGCGGGCAGCTCGAGCACTTCGCCGTTGGGCACTCGATACCGGTAGCGGCGCGGCACTATGCCGAAATCCCGGCCCTCCGCCCCATCCACGAACGGACCATCGCGGAGGCCATCGGTGATGCGCTGGAAATGGCGCTGAGGCCGACCATCCTGTTGCCCGACGTCGACGAACTTCAACCCGCTGCACAGGAGCAGGGTGTCGCCTCAACGCATCGAAGATCGGCCCCCAGCAAGGATCTCTGGCTTGCCCGTTGCGGCAGCTTCTTCAAAAGCCCGTTCGGATCGGCCGGCGAGGCGTGCCCGACGCCCTTCTGGGGCTGCCTTGAATGCGAGAACGCGGTGATCACGGTACGCAAGCTGCCTGCGCTCGTCGCCTTCCAATCCTTCATGCTCGCGCAGCGGGAAACACTGGACACCGACGAGTGGGCAAGCAAGTTCGGGCGAGCCTGGTGGCGCGTCACCACGCAGATCCTGCCAGCCTTCCCGTCGGCGCTGGTCGAGGCAGCCCGCACCGATGCTGAAACGGCGGGTCCGGAACTGCTCTATCTGCCCGTGGAGGCACGAATATGAGCGGAAGCAAGCCTGTCCCTGCACCGGGCATCTCCGCGATACGCGCCCATGATGATGTCGTGCTGGCTTCGATGGCGCTCAAGGATGGCACCGACCGTGCCAGACTGTCGCGGTTCCACGACGATATCTGGGATCTTGATCCCGCAATCTTCCACGTCACCGCGCGCAACGCCTTCCGCACCATCGACTTCAGCGGGATCGCCTGCCCTCTCGAGCGTCTGACGGCCAAGGAATATATCTATGCTTGGTTGAACGAGTTGCTCCCCGATCGCGCAGGGCGACTACGCCCGCTCTCCACCCGCACCGCGCTGGCGACGCTGCGCCGCTTTATGACGTTCGCTCGCGAGCGAAGCGGTCGGTTCGATGCCGCCTATATCAACCAGGAGACGCTCGATGCGTATCTCCACGGACTCCAGGCACGAAACCTGCAACCGAGCAGGGTTGCGGAATGTCTGCGCCCCATCGTTCAACTTCGCCGTCTGGCGCCCTTCCTGACCCATGGCGGGCTGCGCTTCGTGCCTTGGCATGGGCGGGCGATCTATACTGTCGCGGGCTGCAATGGTCGGCCGTCGGAGAACCTGACGCCGCGCATACCCGAGCCGGTGATCGGGGCACTCATACGATGGTCGATCAAGTATATCGACGTCTTTGCAGCCGATATCTTCGCGGCCCGCGCGGAACTCGACGCGCTGGAGGCAGCCTATGCGGCGCGACCACGACCTCTGCGCGGCGGCAGCGTAGTGGAAAAAATGACGAGCTGGATCGAGGGCCGCAGAAAGGCAGGCCGGGGCATACCGATATGGAATGCACCGCGGCGCCTGGGAGGCATCTGTCATGCAATCCTCCGGTCTGGGCGCCATGGCGGCGAGGTGATCAACATGCGCCTGATCGCACTCCAAGCCGGGCTTCATCCGACCAATATGGTTCAAAATGAAGAGGCCTATGATCTTCTCACCGCAGCCGTGGGAGAGCTCGGCATCGAACGCGGCGGCATGGATACGCCGATCGCTCAGGATCCTGACAGCGGACGTGCATGGCGCGAGCAGTTCGACGCGTTCGACCTGGTGCGGGAGGAGCGTCATCTGCAGACCGCAGCTTACATCCTGTGCTCCTATCTGACCGGAATGCGGGACGGTGAGATCCAGGCAATGCGTCCAGGCTGCATCAAGCGGCGAAAGAGCGTCGACGGAATGATAGAACGCCTGGCGATAGAAAGCATGATCTACAAGGGACGCGGTGCCCGCGGTGAGGTTGATGAATGGGTGACGATCGCACCGGTCGAACGAGCTGTTGAGGTCGCCGAGCGCCTTGCCGCGCGTCACCGGGCACCGCACCAGCATGACGGCCTGTGGGTCGTGCTTGACCGGGGCTCAGCCATCGAGCGCACGCTCCCTCATATCGTCAAACAGATCAATCGCTACCGCGAGCACCTCGACCGGCGATATGGCTCCAGCGAAGAACCTGTTGTTCCCCTCGTCGACGGCCGAAACTGGGTCTTCAACACACGCCAGTTCCGGCGCACGCTGGCCTGGTATATAGCCAACAGGCCGTTCGGCGTGGTCGCTGGGAAGATCCAGTACAAGCACGCCTCGGTCGCCATGTTCGACGGCTATGCCGGGGTCTCGGCATCGGGGTTCCGGCAGGAGGTCGAGCAGGAACGCGCGCTCGGCCAGCTTGATGACATCGTCGCCCAATATGAGGGCCATCGAAGAGGCGAGAAGCTGGGTGGCCCGGCGGCTGTCCGCATCACCGCGGAAATGAGGCGGGTGGCAACCGCCGCCGACCTACCCGGTATAGTGGCCGACGAGAAGCGGGTAAAAGCGATGCTCGCCCATCTCGCACGAACGCTGCATGTGGGCGTGCTCAACGACTGCTTCTTCGATCGCGCGACCGCGCTGTGCTTGCGGAACGCCGACGAAGGTGCGGCGCCGCGGCTCTCGAACTGCGCGCCGGATCGCTGTCCGAACTCCTGCATCACGAGCCGCCATGTTCCGGCATGGCAATCCGCCATCGACGATGCCGATGCACTGCTGAGGAGCAAGCGCCTGTCGGCCGCCCAGCGCACGGCCATCCGAGAGGATCGGGACCGTATGAAGAAGGTGATCGCCCCGTGGGCAAGCCCGTCGCCATGAAACCGGTCAGCGCCGAAACCGAACGCCGGTTACGGGAGGCCCTGGCGCAGCTCGTGGCAGCCGATGAACGGCTGTCGGTCGCCAATCTGGCGCGGCAGGCGGGTGTGAGCCGCGCTACCGCGAACAGGGCGGTTGCGATCCGGTCCGAACTGCGGGAGGCCAAAGCCGGGCGCCAAGGGGCCGCTCCGGTGCCGGCCGACAACGGCGAGCAATCGCGAGCCGCGAGCGAGAATATCCTCGCTCAGCACACCCAGGTGCGGGCTCTGCTACGCGGCGAGGAGTGCAGCCGAAATGCCGACATCGGCAACGTCATCCCCATCCTGCGACGATGATACAACCTCTTGCGTCGGAGGCGTCGGCTGCTGGGCGTGCATCCAGTCCGCGGCCTGCTGCGCCTTGCTGGCTGCCGTGAAGATCGCGCGCGGATCGTTCTTCAGCACGTCGAGCCACGATGCGATATACGCCGCGTGATCGGGGCGTGGATGGTGGGCGATGCCGAGATCCGCGAGCACGAGACCGCTCAGAATCTCCACGCAGCACTCCTCCGCCGCATAGGCCGCGGAACCGAACCGGCCTGACAGATCGCGATCGAGACGGTGCTTGGCGCCCGAGGCGTGACCGTTCTCATGGAGCCAGACACCGTAAAACGAGGCGGCATCGCGGAAACACTCGAACGGGGGCATGCACACAGTGTCCGTCGAGGGACGATAATAGGCCTCCGAACCACCAAAGACGGTCGTGATGTCCAGGTTACGAATGAAGGCTTCAGCCTCGGCATGCCGTGCCGCGTCCGGGAGCATCGTGACGGGCGGCGCCTCATAGCCATCAACCTGAGCCACGTTGAACACGGAAAATGCGCGCGCGAACATCTTGCGATGGCCGTTCTCGTCCTCGTCACTGTCGCCGTCGGCAGCAGAGGACACCTGCTTCCAGAACACCACGGTCGTGGCGTGCTCGCCCTTGCGGACCTGCGCCCCCGCTTCGAGCCATTGGCGGTAGGTGCCCCACAGCCCATCGCTGTAGCCGCCCGCCATCGCCGCTACCCAGAGCGCCACGGTGTTTATGCCGCGATAGCGCTTGGCCGAACTGACGTTGGCCGGGCGCGCGACGCTGGTGCCATGGTGATGCCATGGAGCCCGCCAGTCGCCGGCGCCGTTCTCGATGGCCGCGATAATCTCTGCGGTGACGCGCGTGTAGACGTCAACGCGGTCGCCAACCTGCTTGCGATATGCCATGTTGATCTCCTGGAAAATGGCTGCGAGCGCACGCCGGCATCGCCCGCATCAGGGGCGTGCAAGGGGCTCAGCGATGGGATGGAAGGTCAGTGAACCGTCGGCGAGACAGGTTGACTGTTCAGATAACGGCCATGGTCAAAGGTCGGCGTGAAGTAGGCTTGGTTGCCGCCATGGCGAACGTCGGCGGGGATCGCGTCGAAGAAGGCGTCGATCGCCGCCTGGCGGGTGGAGGGTTCCACCGGCGTTTCCGGTTCTTCGGGGGCGTAGAAATAGGCCGGGAGCGCGTCGATCTGGTCGGCATTGAAGACGACGTAGTGGCGAAGGAAGCGGATGTTCTTCTCGACCTCCTTGCCGGTTTCGGGATGCTCCTCGGTTTTCTTGAACGACGAATAATAGACCGAGATCGCGCCGGTCTCGCCGCGCCGGACATTGGCGCCGAGCGCCTCGGCCTGGCGATAGGTCATCCAGAAGCGCGAACGGTAGCCCATCGCGTCGCCGAGCGCCCAGAGATAGAGCGTGTTGATGCCGGTGTAAGGCGTCCCGCAGTGCCGGAGCGGGCGGCCGCCGGCGCCGCTGCATCGCCAGGGTCTCGACCAGGGCGGAACGCCCTCCTCTAGCTTGCGGATGATGAGATCCGTGATTTCCGCGGCGACGTCGCGGCTGGATCGACGTGAAGCTGACATGGTGAGAACTCCGCTGTGCGGGAAAGGGAAACCGCCGACGCGTGTCTGCGCGCCGGCGGTCAGCACTCCAGGAGGTGAGAGGCGTCAGGCCGCGAGCGCGTCCTGATCGTCCAGCTGAGGTTCGCCATCGGCGTCGTTCACCGCGACCGTGTCCTGATCGCCACCCTGGTCCTCGGGTTCGTCGTCGACATCGAGATCGTCGGCGGGCGCAGAATCGAGGAACTTCATCGCGTTCGGCACCCAGGCGAGCGCCGCGTCGCGAACCTCCGGCTCGACGATCGCTTCGCCGGCGAAAAGCTTGGCGCACGATTCCGAGATTTCGGACTTCTTCATCGTCGCGTGACGCGCCGTGAGCGCCGCACCGCCGACATCGGCGAGCAAGGTCAGGATCGAACCCTTGCTGACCCGGTCGAAGAAGTTCTCCGAGGTCGGCCGCCACCAGCTTGCGACATCGATTTCCATGATGGTCGCAAGCCGGTTTTGCAGCGGGGACTGCTCGGCGCGGGAATTTGGCGCTTCGAGCGACATCGCGACGATATAGGCGAGCCAGGCCGCCTTGGCGTCGTCGTCGAGACCGCGGAAGGCCTCGAACCGGTCGACCTGCGACTGGTACTCGGTCCAGCCGGCATCGAGCCCGTCATGGGCTTCGGCGAGATAGCTACGGGCGCGGGTCGCAGGCTGCTCGCCGGTGACCGGGTCCTGGGGCGAGCGAGCGCGAATGGTCGAGCCATAGGCGCTTTCGGCGGTCATGCGATCGTCGATCATGACGAAGAGCGCATAATCGAGCGCGAGGGCCGGGTGGCTGAGGAGCGTCGCCGCCAGGACGTCGCGCCGCTGCATCGCGAGCTCGTCGTAGAGCCGCGCGCTGAGCGGCTTGCCGCCCGGAGCCACCGCTTCCGGCCGGGAGGCCGGGGTCGCGGATTCCCTGCCGGCACCGCTCGGCCGGCCGCGCGAACCTTTGTCCGCGGTGTCGCCCGTCTCGTCCTCGGTGCCGCCGATCCGGATAGCCTCCTCGCTGTAATATTCGGCGTCGAGCACCATTTCGCCCTTGGGCGTCAGCTTGAGGAAGGCGCCGACCAGCGGCCGCAGTTCGTCCGGCAGAACTGGCGCGACCTTGCGGATCGCAAGCTCCTCGGCGCTGAGCGCGTCATATTCCTGGTCCAGCGCCTTATACGCGTCCTCGCCGATGGCTTCGTCGTCCATCGCCACGGAAATCGCCTGCTGACGCTCCGCGATCGCCTCGAGCCGGGCCTGCTGTTCCTCGGTCGGGTCCGCGGTGGGCAGGATGACGCGATAGAGGCCGGCGGCGGCGCTGTGGGTATAGTTGGACGCGATCGGACGGATCCAGCCAAGGCCGAGCTCCTCGCCGACAAGCTTGGCTTCTGCCTCCATGATGTCCGCGGCGAGCCGCTGCGCGATCTCGGGATTGACCCACTTGTCGCCGCTGTCGCTGAAGAGGTCGCGATCGACCTTGCCGCCGGCGTCCGCGTAGCGGTCCTCGCCGACCAGGATGGCGACGGGATCGGTCGAGTTCATGGTCTCGTTGGCGATAACACGGCGGATGGTGTCGGCGTTGGAATAGCTGGTGCCGTAGCTGTTCCAGACGAGCAGCTGCTTCTCCTGGTTCTCTGTCGACGCATAGGCCTTGGCGACGTCGAGCGTGATCGTGCCTTCGCTCAGCGCCTCGAAGATCGGCTCGGCGAGCGTCGCAAGGCGCAGGCGGCCCTCGACGAAGCGGCGGGTGAGGCCGAAGCGTTTGGCAACGCCGTCGATGTCGCCCGTCAGCCCAATGAAATACTGGAACGCCCGGCATTCCTCGGCCGGCGTCATCTTGAGCTGGTGGAAGTTGGCCGCCGTCGAAGTCTCGGACAGGGTCGCCTCGTCACCGACCAGGACCTTCACGGGAACGTCATAGGTCTCGGGGTCGATCACGCCGCGCTCGGCGAGCAGGCGCAGGCCGCGCAGGCGGCGGCCGCCGTCGAACACCTCGAAGGTGCCGCGCGGTTTCCGGACGGGGGTGACAAGCAGGTTCTGCAGGACTCCGCGCGCTTCGAGATCGGCCGCCATCTGCGGGATTTCGAGCAGTTCGTCGGGTCGCTTGCGGACGTTGATGGGTGAAAGCGTGAGCTTGGCGAGCTTAACGGATGCGGTCATGGGAAGGAGCTCCATCTGGCGTCCGGATCATCCCGGACACCAGCTCCGTCCCCCCCTTCCCTTTCCCCGATTGGCTTACGGCGAACCAGCGAGCTGCAGAGCCGCCGAGCGATCGCTTTTCGGTCCAGCTTCGATTTTTACTGTCGGTGAACTGGCGAGCGATTAGGCTGGAACCAAGGGGGTACGTGTGAATCCGCTCGATCTGATCTCGGCAGCGCCGTGGAAGCGTGCTGCCTTCACGACCTATGCGCTTTCGCTGTCGTTCTTCGAGGCAGTGCTTCTCGACGCGCTGCTTCGCGGGGGTAGCCGCAATGCTCTCATCCTGGCCGATCCGGAAGGCGTGCGCGCCGGCCTGAGCGAGGAAGGTGCGCGCAGGGTCGGCCGCGACTATGAGATCGAAGCCGTCGCCTGCGCAAATCAAGGGGTGTTCCACGCAAAAGTGGGCGCGCTGTTCGGCGATGATGATGCTCATCTGCTCGTCGGATCGGGCAACCTGACTTTCGCGGGCTGGGGCGGCAATCTCGAGCTGGTCGAGCATCTGCACCCAAGCTTCGCGGCGGATGCATTCGACGATGCGGCGGCGTTTTTCGAACAGCTCGCCGCGTCGGCTCAGATCATCACGACGGCAGGGCCTGCCTGCGAGACGATTGCCGGCTTTCTGCGACGATCGGCGCAGGGACAGCCGCGGACGGGCCATATCCATGTGGTGCACAGCCTCGATGCGCCGATCGCGGAACAGCTCGCGCTCTATGCCGACGACCTTGGCGGCGTGACCCGCCTTACGGCGGTCTCGCCCTATTACGATCTACGCGCCGACGGGCTGGATGCGCTCGCGACACTGCTGGGTATCGAAAAAGCGCATCTCCATGCCCATCCCGCAGGAACGGTCCGCGGTCCGGGCTCGAATGCCTGGCCCTTCGAGGGCGGACCCAAGTGGCAGCCGGTCGACGTGGCTGACGCGTTCGGCCACGATGACAGACCGCTCCATGCCAAGTCGATCGAACTGGTTTGCCGCAAGGGACGCCTCCTTCTCAGCGGCAGCGCCAATGTGACGCATGCCGGTCTGTTCGGGCGAAACGTCGAGGCCGGGGTGCTCCGGGTCCAGCGGGGCAGCAAGAGCTACTGGGTGACGGCCCCGGGAACGGCCCCTGCCCGCCTCCCGGCAGACGCGCTGGACGAGAACGAGACGAGCGACTCCGCGATCGGAATCCTGAGCGCCTCGCTGGAAGGAGAACGGATAGCGGGCCGCGCGCTGACACCGAGGCTTGGCGGGAACGCAAGCGCCGTGCTGCGAACCCCCAGGGGATCCCATGCGCTGGGTCCGGTCGTGGTCTCTGGCGACGGCCATTTCCAGCTCGATGCGCCGGGCATCGAATTAGAAAGCTGGGAAAACGGTCGTCTGATCCTCGGACTCGAGCAGGGCGGCCGACGCTGGGAAGGCTTCGTGTCGATTGCGGCGGCGCTCGAGCTGATCCGGCGCACAGGTTCGATCGCCACGCGGCTCATGGCGATGCTCGCCGGCACCGAAACGCCGACCGACGTCGCCGCCATCCTGGCGTGGTTTCGCGAGGATCCGAGTCGCATGCCCGCATCGCTCGGCATCGGCGGTGGCGGTAGTGGCGGCCGGCCAGACGGGATCGAAGGCGTGGTGACGCTCGCCGACCTCAATGCGGCTGCCCTCGGCGCTAACTTGCTGTCGGCAGCGCCCGGAGAGGAAACATCGTCCGCATGGCGCCACACCATGGCTCTGATCCGTGCCGTGTTTAGACAATCGCGGGGCCCCTGGGGCGCCGGCGGCGAAACCGACGATGATGACGACGACGATGAGAAGGACCGCGAGAAGCGAGCGAGGTCCGAAGAAGCGGCGAACTATCGGTCGCTCCAGATCTTCGACGAACTCCTGATGACCATGCTGGCGCCTGAGGCCGCGGGTCGTAACGCGCTCATGGCGCTGTCGCTGTCGCATTTCCTGGCCGACCGGATCAGACCGGCACCGGCCAAGGTGCAACTCTGGCTCGACAAGGTGTTGCCGCAGATCGCCGCGCTTGACAGCCCCGAAAGCGACCTCGCCGCCGCTTCCATCCTCCTTCATCATGCCGCCGGCCGACGGGACGACAATGCCATTCGGGCGCGACGCTATTTCCTGCGTCGCGGGATCGATCCGGCCACCATTGCCGTCTCTCCAGATGTGATCCCGGCTTTCATGGCGTTGCTCGGCCAAGGCATCGACCTGGACGGCTTTCTCGGCGAAGTGCTGACGGCAAGGACCATGGGCGAGCAGATCGACGCCTATCTTGCCGCCAGCGATGGGCATGGTCCCGATGTCGGATTTGATAGCCTTCGCTCGTCGCCGCACTGGCCCAGTCTTGACCGGGCGCTGCGCGATCCCGCGTCGTTCGCCAAGCTGATGATACTCGAGACCTTCAGAGCGTCGTGCCCTCGTTGCAATATGAGGCTTCCCCTTGCGGCCGGAGAGGATCTGCGGCTGCGGGGATTGGCGAGCTGCTGTGGCCGAATCCTGCTTAATCGGGATTGCTGATCGTGATGGATCTGAACGAACTCCTCGACGTCGCACGCACCGCCGGCGAACCCCGTCCGGTCGACAGAAGCAAGATCGGCATGGGGGGTGTGGATCCGCTCGGTCTGCGCCAGATCAATTTCGGCCTGATGGACCGGGTGCTCCCTGACCTCAACAACGTGGCAAGCCACATCCGGCCCTATACGCTGATGGCCTGGGCCTGGCGGCGTGTCCGCCATATCCTGGAGCGCGGAAGGCGACAGAGCGCGCAGCCCGAGGAAATGCGCGATTTCGTCGACCGGATCGAGGCGATCTACGCCTGGTCCCAGTTCCTGATCGATCCCAAAGCCGACATACCCGGAGCACAGGCCATGCGCCCGATGCTGGATGCCGTGCGCTATCGGTTTGGCGGCGAGGAATGGGAAGCCCGGCGTAACATGCGACGCTATTCCACCGGTTTCATATCGCCTCTGAACTACGGCCCGAGCCTGCGCACGATGGGATGGTTGATCCCGATCGAGGGCGCCGCTGGCATATTCCAGCCCGATCCCGCCCTCGAGCCGGTGCTCGACGCTTTCGAAAAGCGCTTCGAGGCGGAATTGGATCACGAGGCGTTCCATCGCTTCGGAAGCGTCAGCGTGAAGCGGGCGGACGCCGAGCGCTGGGGTAAACTCTGGACGATGGACAAGCCTCGCGCGGCCGAAGCGAAGGCCATGTTCACCAGGCTCGGCGGCGAACGCGCGGCGCCCGCCCGCCAGAAAGGCGTCGCTCTGATCCAGGCTGCCTATGCGGATCTCGCGGACGAGGAGGCGACTTACGAGGACATCAGAATGCGCATGGCCGACGCTCGCAATCGGGGCAAGACGATCCTCCGTTTGCGGATTGTCATGGATGAGGGCGGATGGACGCTCACGCCGGGCACGACGCGCCAGGGCAATCCTCCAGAGCCGACACCCGACCGCCTCGAAACGGCTACAAGCCTACTCGTCGAATGCGGTCGACTATAGATCGACGGGAGTGTCATCTTCGTGCAAGGGATTGGTCGTTATCCGCGAACTCATGTCCCCGCGGCCTGGGGACTTTCGAGGCGAAGGCACTCGCGGGTCAGGCAGAGCACGGACCGCCGACAACGTCTCTGCGAGCTGCCACCGCGTGTTGCGGCCCGCTTTTTGGAAGTTTTTCCGTGTTTTGCAAATGACGATTCGGGCTTCGGCAGACACTTAACCGAGCATCTGGCCGAGGATCGCCTCTGCCGACGGCATCGGTACGAAAACCCGCGTGCGATACTGGATCACTTCGGTGAAGCAGCCGATCGACTTGAGCCAAGGCAGCCGCTCGTGTGGGCAACCCACCAGCTCGATCCGCTGCGAACCGTTGACGACCGAGCGCTTGATGGTGAGCGGGAACGGGTGCGAGACATCGACGCTGCGCCCCGCCGAGACTGCCTTGGCGATGGCGTCGGGCGGGAGCGTATCAGAACGATCGATCCCGAGCTTGGTGAAGAGCTGGGGCACATGATCGTCGAACACGAGGCGCCCCAGCCAGGACTGCCCTTCCCCATCAACGATGCGGTTGACCGCCATATGATCGCTCGGCAGGGCTGACCAGATCGGCAGCAACAGGCCCGTCGCGAGCCGGATCGTCTCGCTGTCGACGGTTTCCCGGGCTATTTCGACTTCCCTCGTCCATTCGGTGCTGAACGTCACGCGGTCGACTTCCTCCCAGGAGGACTCGTAGAGGTCGTCCTCGCGCATATATTCGTTGCGCGTCGGTCGCATCATCTCGACGCGCGCAATGGGCGTCCCCTCCTTCTCCTCCATGAGCGATCGCGCCCGGGTCCGAAGCGCGGCCTTCCCCGACTTGCGGTTGATCATGAAGCCGGCGCTGCCGTCGCCGTCGGCAATGCGCAGGATGCGCTCGAGGGACACGGGGTTGCGCCGCCGCGCTATCTCGATGGTGAGGAGATGCGAGGTGGCCCCGGTGCGTGGATCGGTACGCAGCACGACGTCGTCGATCAGCGTGGCCTTGTCGACGAGGATCGTCTCGACGCCGACGTCGAGCCGTCCTGCCTCGCGCGCGGCCGAGACGCGTGTTTCGATCAGCGACAGGAATTCGTCGAAGATGCTGTTCTGCAGCGCGATCGGCAGCGCGAGGATTCGATTGAGCCAGCGCTGGATCGGCGGCATCTCGTCCTTGAGGACGCCATCCTTGTCGCAGAGCTCGAGGCCGGTACGATGCTGGAAGTCGTCGAGCGTGGTGCTTGAGAGCTTGCCGGCCGCGAGCAGGTCGAACCAGGAGAGGAGCGCCGCGCAGGCATATTCGCTTTCGAGGTTGTCGGCCGGGTCGAACAGCCCCTGCCCACCCGTCTGGCGCTGGCCGCGCGTGAGCGCGCCGAGACTGTCGAGGCGCCGCGCGATCGTGCTGGTGAAGCGCAACTCGCCCTTGCAGTCGGTCGTCACCGGGCGGAACAGCGGCGTGGTCGCCTGATGCGTGCGGTGGGTCCGGCCGAGGCCCTGGATCGCGCGATCGGCGCGCCAACCGGGTTCGAGCAACAGGTGGACGCGCTGCTCCTGGTTCAGAACATCAAGCGAGGCATGGTAGCTTCGGCCCGTGCCGCCGGCGTCGGAGAAGACCAGCATGCGCTTCTTGCCGGCCATGAACGCGGCGGCTTCGGCCTGGCTCGTCCGGGCCGATCGGCTCTCAAGCTTCTGCCGGCCGTCGCTTGCCGTGATGAGGCGCTTGGTGCGGCCGGTGACCTCGGCGACATTGTCGTGGCCGAAATGCTCGAGCAGAGCGTCCAGCGCGGACATGATGGGCGGCATGGCGCAAAGTTTCTCGATGAGAGCATCGCGCGCGGCTTCCGCCTCGGGATTGTAGACCGGATGCCCATCGTCACCCACCATCGGCAATGAGCGCGGCGTGCCAGTGTCGTCCTTGAAGACCTGCATTTGCCGGGTCGGAAAAGCCCGCTCGAGGTAGTCGATAATGTACTCACGGGGGCTCAAATCAATTTCCAGCGTCGCGCGCTCGTCGGGCGAGAGATCGCCCAACCGCCGGTTGAGGATCGATTCCGCGGTGGTCACGAGTTGGAGGACCACCGATTGCCCTGCTGCCAGATGGGCTTTCGCCGCCGCGATCACGGTCGGAAGCTTCATGCTGAGAAGGAGTTGGCCGAAGAAGCGCTGCTTGGTTGACTCGAACCGCGAGCGCGCCGACGCCTTGGCGCCGCTGTTGAGGGTCGCATTTTCGAGCCCGTCGACCACGGCCGTCAATTCGAGGGCATGCTCCATGTTGCGGTGGATGATGCCCCAGGCGTCGGCATAGGCGTCGTAGATCGCGATCTGCTCGCGCGTCAGTTCATGCCGCAGGATGTCATATTCGACGCCGGCAAAGCTCAGCGCGCGGGCGGTGTAGAGGCCGAGCGCCTTCAGGTCGCGAGCGACGAGCTCCATCGCGGCGATGCCGCCCTTGCGGATTCCCGAGATGAACTGCTCGCGGTTGCTGAAGGCGGTTTCCGGCCCCCACAGACCCAGCCGCACGGCATAGGCGAGGTTATTGACGTCGGAGGCGCCGGTTGCCGAGGCGTAGAGGACGCGCGCGCCGGGCAGATGATTCTGGAGCAGCACGCCGGAGATGCCCTGCTGCGAGCCCTCCTTCTTGCCGAGCGCGCCTTCGCCGCCGGCGACGCCGCCCATCTCGTGCGCCTCGTCGAAGCCGATCACGCCTTCAAAGTCGTCGCCTGCCCAGTCGATGACCTGCTGGAGACGGCTATGATCGCCGCGTGCCGAACGAAGCGTCGGGTAGGTGACGAAGAGCACGCCCTGCTCCAGCGGTATCGCCTGGTCGATTTTCCAGTTGGAGAGAGGCTGGATGTCGGCCGCGAGACCGCCGAGAGCAGTCCAATCACGGCGCGCGTCTTCGAGCAGCGCCTCGTTCTTCGAAATCCAGATGTTCCGGCGGCGCCCGGCGAGCCAGCTGTCGAGGATGCACGCGGCAACCTGCCGCCCCTTCCCCGCCCCGGTGCCGTCGCCGAGGAAATAGCCCATGCGATAGGCGCGGCCATCCTGCGCTTCCTCGAGCCCGACACCTTCCTTGGCGGGCCTGAACTTCCCCGGCAGAAACTGGTCCCAAGCATGTCCCGCATAGACGACGGTTTCGAGCTGCGAGGCCGACAGCAGACGTTCGGAGACTGTGCGTTCGGGGAGCCGCGGCACATAGGCCGGGATCGGCGCCGCGATCGAGCCCATCGCGACGGATTCGACCAGGGCGGTCGGATGTTCGCCGGCCGCGTCGAAGGTGATCCGGCTCGGGCGATAGGGAAGATAGACGCCGACCTGGTCGAGCAGCGGCGCGGGCGTCTCGAGCGGCGCGTAGTCGACGGGCAGCACGTTGTTGCGGACCGGAACGTAATAGGGCCGCGGCTGCGCGCGATTGCTCTTCATGGCGCGGAACAGTGAGGGGCTGCTCGATCGCTTGGGAGCCGGTGCCGATGGCGCTGCGAGGGTCCCGCGCTCGTGAATCGTGAGCGCGCCGATGAGCTCGCGGATGGAGGTGCGCTGGATCGTCGCGGGAATGGTCGTGCCGGGGACCTTGTCGATCACGAACAGCCGGACCGCGATGCTGGTGCCATGCTTCAGATAGCATTTCTCGAGTCGCACCGAGGTCCGCACGCTGACATCGCGCAGCGTGGTCTCGAAGAGATCACGCATCCGCGCATTGGGACCGAACCAGTCGGGCATGATCGCAACCAGACGGCCGCCGCCGCGCAGCCGGCGAAGCGCTGCCTGGAGATGGCGGACGGCGGCGTGGGCGTCGGCGCCTAGCCCGACCGACCGCGAGAATGGCGGGTTCATGAGGATCAGACTGGGGCGCGTTGCCGCCGCCAGGCTGGAGTTGATCGTGGCGCCGTCGTGGCCGGTGACGGCCGCGTCCGGGAAAATGTCTGCAAGGCGGGCCCGGCGAGCCGATGCATATTCGTTGAGCTGGAGCGCGCCATAGTCCCGGCAATGCGCCACGAGGAGCCCGTTGCCGGCGCTCGGCTCGAGGATGACATCGTCTCTCTGGATGTTGGCGAGGAGAACCGCGACCGCGGCGAGATCGATGGGCGTCGAGAATTGCTGCCATTCGATCTGGTCCTCGCTGCGAACGGTCTGGGTAGGCAGCCGGTCAAGGAGATCGCAGGCGGCTCCGACATCATCGAGCGAGTGGAGGGGATAGGGGCCGAACTGGAGATGGTGCGCGAGCGCGTGTTCGAGGATCTCGAAGCTATCACGCTGGGTCCAGAAGCCATCGGCGTCCGTTCCCCCGAAACCCTCGATCATTGCCGCGTTGAGATCCGCGCGGGTGATCGGGTCGGTCGCACGCAGGCGATCGGCAAGAATGACGGCCGCGCGGCGTTCAGCCGCGGTGGCGGTATCGAAGAGATCGGACATGGTGGGGTCTCCGGACTGGCTGCCCCATCGGCAGCATCAATCCTCCGACCCCCCTCCCCTTCTCATTGCGCTGTGTTGGCCATGTTCTGGGGCAGGGGCCTTGGAAGCGGAACAGCCATAGTGTGAAGCGCCGGAATCTGTCCCAGCCCGTCAGGCCGGCATCTGCACCACGATCTTGCCCTTCGCGTGCCCGGATTCGAGATGCACGAATGCGTCCGCTATGTCGGCGAAGGGAAACACGCGGTCGATCACAGGCTCGAGCTTCTTCTCTTCGATGAGGCCGCCGAGTTCGGCAAGCTCAGGTCCGCTCGGATGCATGAACAGATATCGATAGGTGACGCCGTGCTTCTTTGCCTGCGCGCGGAGCCGATAGCTCACCGCCCAGAACAGCGCGGTGAGCAAAAAGCCCCCGCCGAGATCCTGTCTTGCTGTCTGCGGTTCGGGCATGCCGGCGATCGAAACGACCTTCCCGCCAGGCTTCACGACCTGGAACGACTTCATGAGGGTATCCCCGCCGATCAGGTCGAAGACACCGTCCATGTCGCGCACATGATCCTCGAAACGCTGTGACGTGTAGTCGATCACGACGTCGGCACCGAGGCGCTCGACCAGTGCCCTGCCCCGCTCTGAAGCCGTGGTCGTAACCTCGGCGCCGAGCCATCTGGCAATCTGGATGGCAAATGTGCCGACGCCTCCGGCACCGCCGGGGATGAACACGCGGCTCCCCGGCCTGAGCTGCAATTCGTCACGAAGGGCCTGAAGCGCAGTCAGGCCCGCAAGTGGCACGCCTGCGGCCACAGCGAAATCAAGCGTCGCGGGCATCCTGGCCAAAAGGCCTTCCGGCACGACGGTGTAGTCTGCGAACGCGCCCATGGATTCCTTGGGCATCCGCGCGAAGACGCGATCACCAGGAGCGAATTGTGTCCTGGCTGTCGGGGACGTCTCGACGACGCCGGCAAGTTCGTTCCCATCGTGATCGGCAAGGGATAGCGCTGGACGATTTTCAGCATGCCCTCACGCGTCTTGAAGTCGACGGGATTTAGGCCGGCCGCATGCACACGAACCAGGATTTCACCCGGCCCGGGTTCGGGACGCGGAATCTCGCGAACTACTGTCGCCTCGGGGCCCCCATAGCCTGTCAGCATAAAGGCCTTCATGGTCGTATCATGCCTGAGATCGGCCGGCGTTGATAGATTCCTCCTTCAAGAGGTTGGAGGGGTGACGGCCCCTCATGCTGCCATGCGTCTCTCGAGCACCCTTGCCCAATCCTTGATGCCGCGCGGCGGCGGCATTCGTTCAATCGTGAGGCCCGGGCGAGCGTAGAACTGCTCGGCCTGGTCGGCAGCGCGGGCGCCTTCCGCATCGTTATCCTGGGCGAGGATGAGGGTTTGAAGTTGCTCCGGCAGCCGGATCTGGTGAAGGCGCCTCGCTCCGAGACTTGCCCAGCATGGAAGCGCATTGAGAATGGTGAAGGCGCGCGCGGTCTCGAAGCCTTCGGCGAGTGCGAGGACGGCGGCGCCCCGCCCTCCTCCCTGCCACGCGCCCGCCGCCGGCCGACCGAGCATGAGCTTCATGCGATAGCGCGCCGTTGTCGGATCGAGGAATATTCGCTGCACGGCTGTCAGGCGCCGCCCTTCTCGCACCGCCACAAGAAGAGCCGGGTGGAAGCTTGTCCAGGGCTTTGGCCGGTACGGGCATCGCGGATGGAAACGGAGATCCTCGGTCATCGGCGCAAGGTAGCGCGACGCGAGATAGCGTTCCGCCAGCGTACCTTCGAGGGAAAGGGCGTCATCCCATAGCCGGTTTGCATTGCCGGACGAGACCGCCGAAACATCGGTGTAGCTGAAATGATTGCGGATCGGTACGCGCCGGAGTTCGCGCAGGATGTCTTCTCGATCGCACCCGGCGAAACAGGTCACCAGGATGCCGCGATTACCCTGGCGGATCGACAGGCTTGGGGTGCTGTCGGAATGCGACGGGCACAGGCACATCGCGGTTCTTCCATGCCAGGTGCCACCAAGTGCGCCAACGAGATCGATGAGTTGCTGGGAAGGTCGTTCGGCTGTGAGGGCCATGATCGGCTCCTTTCACAACCTCGTCCCCCCTCCCCTTCTCCTCGGCCGGCCTCTAGCGCATCATTTCGGATGCTATTGAAAAGCTAAGCCCAACGGACCGTGCAATGAGGCGTGTCACAAAATCTTTTGATGACAAAGAATAGCCCTGGCTGGTGCCGAGTCGGTGTGGATTTAGATCCTCCTCCCCTGTGCGCTGTGTCTGCGGAGAAACTTTGAGGCGATTCGCGTTGCTTTGGATTGGCGTCGGCCGGGCGTGCAAGTCTGACGATATTTGCGGATAAGTCCTTGAGCATGGCGTGCAGGTGGGCGACTCATCTTGATTTTCGGGAGGGTTTCTAGGTGAAATGATACTTCCCGAACGGTCCGGGACTCGGCGGCGACAAGGAGGCCTGTCCCTGAGTGCCGCAGATCCTGCCGCCCTATTTGACTAACTACCCTGTATTTGGCATAGCTGTCCGGGATTAGGGGCCATTATGCGGTAATTTTCACGAACCGTGGCCGGTTTGGGTTCAAGAAGGGGACATGCCCATGCTGTCGGGTCAGATTCTCGATGCGATGATAACCTCGTGCGAGAATGCCAAGACGGTCCTGCGGCAAGCGGCTATCGATCCATCCGATCGCAAAACGCTGAACATTTCAATGGGGGCAACCGTCGCCGCTGAATTGCTCGGGCGAACGCCGGAAGCGCTTTCCAAGGCGGAGGCGCGTGGCCGACTGCCCGCTCCCAAGACGGCAGCCAATGGACGCCGGTTTTACACAGTCGAGGACTTGATCGCGATCCGCGAGAAGCTGGGCATCAAGATGGGCAAATTGCCCTCGGAACGAGCCGTCGTGATCGCCGTGCAGAACTTCAAGGGCGGCGTCAGCAAATCGACGACGGGCAAGCATCTCGCAGATTATCTGGCGCTGCGGGGTTACCGAGTGCTCGTGGTCGATTGCGATCCCCAGGCCTCGATGAGTGTGATGTTCGACGTCAATCTCGAGGCATTGGTGGACGAGACGCATACGCTCTCGAACTTCCTCTCGCCGCGTATCGACGAAGCCGATTCGCTGCGAAAGACGATCCAGAAGACCGCCTGGCCCAATATCGATATCTGCCCGGCGAACCTGGGCCTGCAGGACACCGAATGGGAACTGACCGCAACCATCGAGGAAGGCCCGACCGCCATTGCCGGCGCGTTCAGGATGTTGAGGATCGGCCTGGAAGAAGTGCGGCACGATTATGATGTCGTGATCCTCGATCCTCCCCCGGCCATGGGCTTTTTGGGTGTGAACACGTTGACGGCTGCGGACGGCTTGCTGATCCCCGTGCCGGCCCGGCAGCTCGACTATCTTTCGACGATCCATTTCATGCAGACCTGTCGGGAAGCGATGGACCTCGTCTCGAAGTTCGATACTTCGATCGACTACGGGTTCATTCGTGTCGTCTGCACCATGTTCCAGCCCAACAGGACCAACGAAGCGCAGATGCTTCAGGTCATGGAGAAAACCTACGCCGGTCAGATGCTATCGACGCCGATCCTCCTGTCGGAAGAGATCAAGAATGCCGGTCTGTCGATGTCGTCGATCTACGAGATTAACAAGCCATACGGATCACACCAGACCTACACGCGGTGCCGCGACAACCTCAACATGGTGTTTCGCGAGATCGAAAAGGATATTTGCAAACAGTGGCCGTCGCGGATGGCGCAGGTCGGCACCGACAGACTGACGGAGGCGGCATGAGCAGCGCTGGGGGCAGGCGTCGCAGTCTACTGGCGAGCGCCATCGAGAGCATCGGGACGACCCCTGCCCCGACTTCCGTGCCAGAGGCGGTCGACGCCGAAGTGCTGGTCGATCGCGACAAGCCCGTCGACGAGCCGTCCACACCCTCTTTTTTGGAGCGGCGCGGTATTGCGTTCGACGAGATTGCACGCACCGTCAAACGCCCGACGATCCGTCTGAAGCCCTCGGAATGCTCTATCTGGCCGGGGAACGCTCGCGATCATGCAGCTCTGAGCTACGAACGCTGTGCGTCGCTCATCGACTCCATCCGGGAGGAAGGATCCAACCGCGAGCCGGTTGTTGTGCGGCGGACGCCGAACGCCGACAATCCCTATGAGTTGATCGTCGGCACCCGCCGCCATTTCTCGGTTTCATGGCTACATGCCAACAACCATAGCGAAATCGAGCTCGTTGCTCGTATCGAGACGCTTGACGATGAGGCCGCATTCCGGCTCGCAGATCTTGAAAACCGCGAGCGCGAGGACGTCACTGATCTCGAACGGGCGCGCAATTACAGGCACGCCGTAGATGCCTATTACAACGGCGTGCGCACGCAGATGGCCGATCGCTTGGCGATCCCCAAGCAGAACCTCCACAACCTCCTCCAGCTAGCGGAGTTGCCGGACGAAGTTGTAGCAGCGTTTGCTGAGCCTGGAGACGTCAAGGTCCGGCACGGCATGCGGCTCTCCCCGTTGCTGAAGAACGAGCAGTACCGCGACGCGATCATCGCCGCGGCTGTGGCGCTGCGTGCGGAGCAGCAGGCGCTGAAGGATGCCGGGAGCGACAAGATAGAGGGGATCAAGGTTTGCGAGCGCCTGGCTGCAGCCGCGGCGACGCCTGCGGTGTCGAAGATGCCCCCTCCCCGAGCCAAGCCCGCCCTCACCGCCGCTTCAGGCAAGGAGATCGGCCAGATCCTCGCCGATACACGGGCTAAGGGTATTACCATCAACATCAATCCAAAGGGCGCAGCTTCGGTCGAGGAGATTCTCGAAGCGCTTCGCCCTGCCATTGAAAGTGCGAAGTTCAGTCGGAATTAGGCAGAAATCTGATTTAAGTGTTTATTTTCAATTAGTTGGCTCCCGGTAAAATGCGTTTTACCGACGCCACGGGACACGAGATGCAACAGGATCACCGCGAAGACGGTCAGGTAGACCTCTTTCTCCCTCAGCTGACTGCGCTTCCTCTCCGGGATCAGCGCGAGACGATGGAGCGGCCCTTTTTCTCGCTGTCCAAGCGCAAGCGGCTCAAGCCGATCGACTATGTAAGCCCCGATCGAAAGATCACGGTCCACGTCTCCGCGAACTCGGAATATGGCCTGGCGACCATCTACGATCTCGATATCCTGATCTACTGCGCGTCGGTTTTGATCGAGCACAAGCGCCGGGGTACCAACGATATCCCTCAGACGCTGCACGTCGTTCCGTACGATATGCTGAAGACGCTCAAGCGCGAGGTCGGCGGACGCGCTTACGATCTCCTGGGAAATGCGCTCGACCGTCTCCAATCGACGACGGTGAAGACGAACATTCGTTCGGGGGATGCTGTCGAGACCACCTTCTCCTGGATCGACAGCTACAGCCAGCTCAAGGATCGTTCGGGCACTGTCCGCGGGATGAGGATCACACTCGCTAAATGGTTCTACGACGGTGTCCTGATGGACGGCGGCGTGCTCGCCATCGACCCCGCCTATTTCTCGATGACTGGCGGCCGCGAACGCTGGCTCTATCGGGTCGCGCGCAAGCATGCCGGTGGGGCCGGTAGGGATGGCTTCGCCATCTCAATGCCCACGCTCTTCGAGAAGTCAGGGGCAGAAGGCGACTATCGGCGCTTCAAGTTCGAAATGACCAAGATCGCCCGGGAAAACGATCTGCCGGGCTATTCGCTGGAGATCGAACAGCGTGACGATGCCGAACCGCTGTTGCGTATGATTCGGCGCGATCGCGAGCTGTCCGAGGAGGGTAAGCCCTCCCCTGCCCTCACCCAGGTTTCGCCTCCGGTCGCCAAGGCTAAAGCACCTGAGGAGGCCTCGATCTCCTTCCCCACGAGCGGCCATATTTCACATTCGGCATTTGGTGCGATCGCCCGCGCCAACCTGCCGAGCCCGCAACGCGACCATGGCCTCGTGGGAGACGACTTCCGGACCTTCTTGCGTCAACGCGAGATCGCGTTTGATGCGAAGAACATCACGCAGATTTTCGCCACCTTTTGCGCGAAGCAGCGCCCTGTAAACTGATCAACGTACACGCCCGCCAGCGTAACGGTCCTTCAGGAACACGCTCGTAAATGCGCGGCACGTCCAGGCCAAACATCCAGCTGGGCGTTCCTGAAGTAACGAGTTGTGGTTCAGATCTCAACGCACATGGTTTTATGGGCAGTCGGTGGAAGACCGTGAGGCAGGCATTGGCGGACTTTTAGCGGCCGCCCTTGCCCGCACAGCATCCGCCTCGGACCTGTTTACCAGCCCTTCAACCCGGCGATGCAGACATGCAGCTCGTCCGCACGGTACTTGAGGAACGGTGCTGTCGGTCGGAATTCCTGATCACATTAGCCTTGCCGGAACGCCGTGTGTCGAATTCGCGATGATCGACGTAGGCGAGGTCGCGTCCACAAGGTGCGTCACACGTCGGCGGAGGACATGCGGTCTTCGTAACAGGCGGTCGTGTTGTCGATCTTGTGTTTCCATTCGGCAGCAAGCTCAAGGTCGAGCAGCGTCCCGCACCATGGCATCCCAGACGCCTTGCCCCGGCCAACGCCAGAACCGCACATTGACCCAGGTCCACTTGCCATAGCGGCCCTGCATGCCGCCCTACGGAAATCCAACCCGCAGGAAATGTCGGTGAGACAGCGTCAATGTCACCGGCACCCACCATATCGACACCGCGCAGCGAAAGCAGCCGCCAAGCTTCCTATTGAGCCGTCGTCGGATCGTCGTGATCCGTACAAGCTCTGAGCAGAGGAATTCGGTGTCAGGATCCGAGCGGTAAGGGGGCTCTTCTTACGAACACGGCGTAGGGGAGGGAAGGATCTGGCCTCGCTGTATTTGGTGCCGTTCCTGAAATACCGTGTCGGCTCCAAATGGGCGGAAGCGGGTCTCGTGCAAAATGCACGCCTCGCGACCATCGCCCCGCCGGGAATGCGTTCCCAATGTACCGTTCAAGAAGTGGCCGCCATCGCCGAAAGCTCAACAATACGAGCCACGGAATGGCGGGGCCGCGACCGTTCGGCTTGAGAATGCGCCGACACTGCCGCCCGACGACGCCGCAGTCCAGCGATCCGTTCCTAAAGGACCGTCGTTGAGTCGTGTGAGGATTCGCCACTTGCTAAGGCAGTCGCCATTGGGCACGTCGAAGCTTGGGAGAGCGCCCCCAATGTCGCCCACTCAACTTTCAGCGCCAGACGATCAAAGTGGCCGGAACCCACGGAAAACAGGCAGATTCGGGCTGAGTAAAACACGTTTTACCGAGTTGGTCAGGCCTGCCTGCTGCAGAGTTCGGCACGGTATTTCAGGAACGGCGCACGGTACATGAGGAACCGAATCACGGTTCATCGGGAACGGCTTGCAGGGTATTTCAGGAACGGTGAAACGGTATAACGGGAACGGACTTATGGTTACGACTCGCACTGACTCGGCGAGTCGCGGAATGTTCATCCACAGCCTAACTTTTTATCCTATTCTCTAAAGAGATTAACGGCGCCTGCGGCGTTTCCTGTCTTTGAAAAGCTAAGACGAAAGAAGGGCAGGGATTGACCGCCTCCTCTAACTGCATAACCCCGTCGAGCCGCACCGCCGTCGTCGGCGCCTCGTCGCCGCGCACCTGACCCCGGTCAATCACCACCGACCGCTGCTCGTCCCGTTGGCAACGTTTAGGGACATTTTGATCCGGTTGTCACTGGGAACAACGCAAGGTACTTCCGCCGAAACAGCGCTGAGAGACCAGAACAAAATACGAAATGCCGCAAAAAGCCGCCCAGAGCCCGCTGAGCGCGTTGCCAGCGCCCGACGTCCCTTGGGAAGCAAAGTACCCCAGACCGCGCTGTACGGGCTTCCTGGCAAGGCATCACCAGAGCGCATTCTGCCTGAAACGACACTTATAACCCGTCACAGGCCGGATCTGAGCATGCACGCCAAGTAGCGGGGTCAGCCATCGCGCATAGCAGCAACCACTTCCCACAAATTGGCAGCAGGCATAGTTGGTGCCGGTCTATCATCACAGGCACCTCCACGTCGAATTTCTCGAAGCAGTGGAAAGCCGATGCTGGGAAGGGGAGGGACGCCTGCGCAGTCCGCTGACAGGCTATGCGCAGCCAAGTTTGATGGCGATGCGCAGCAGGTCGGCCGATCGCCAGTCCCGCGCTGACCGAAAGAGAGCCTCGCGCCCTCTGGTCGTCGCAGCGCTTTGCGACTTGCCGTCCCATTTTACAGTCGCATCAACCGAAAGAACGGCAATCTCACGCTAGTCTGAAAGGAGGGATGGTACGTGGGTGAGGTCAAACAGGGATCGAGTCATCGCCGGCGCGCCCGATCGCCGAAGCAACGCCCGCGCCACGTCGAAGAAGCTCGTCGATATTCGCCATCTCCTGATCGAAAGCGTCGAACACGTCCGCCAGCCCCCGGTTTGCGGGAAGGGAAGGGGGTTCATTGCGGGGACGGCCGCGCTTGGGCGCTGCATAGCCAAATTCGACGGCGAGGTCGGTGCTCAGGAACACGCGCCATGTGCGCCTCTGGGTGATTTCGATGAGCAGACCACAGGCAACACCGCGGGTGAGGAGCTTGCTGGCGCCGGCCACGCTCATGCTCAGCAGCTCGGATACCGATCGGGGCGAGAGCAGGGGCCGGTGATGGAGGAGCGCCGCGAGCGCGGGTAGGACTCCCGGTCGATATTCGGCAACGATCGCGCGCTGCGCATCGCGATGGAGCCGCTCGAGATCGTGCAGGCGTTCCAAGTTTGCAGTGACGCTATGCTCGAGGCCGCGTAGCGCGGCGTGCCAGTCTTCGTCGCTGATCGTCCGCTTGAACCGAAACGCTTTCACGCCGCCAGCGAGACAGGGCAGGGGGGTGGCGGCAAGCCCGCGGTCGCGCAGCGCGAAGGGCAGGCCAAGCCAGGGCTTGATGCTGTGGTCGATCCGCGCGAGCTGGCGCACGGTGTCGAGCGCGCGGACAAGGGGCGGATGCTCGGCCGCCGTCGCGGGTTCCCCGATCGCGGTCGGGAGCTGGTCGCGCCAGGCCAGCGTGTCCGGATCGTCGAGCGCCGCGCGCCATTGGTCGAAGCGGTCGAACAGGTCGAGATGGCTGGGAAGGGCAGGGCGTCCGGGCACTTTGAGGCCACAGCCCCACGAAAATACGTCGATTTCCTCGACCTCGGCTGATTGCAGTTGCAGCGCCTTCGCGTAGCCGGTCCACGCGGTGCGTATCGCCCACGGTTTGGCTACAGGACTGACGGTAAACCGGGCGTCGAGCCGCCCGATCGCCGTCGAACACGATGCTATCGCCGCGACCATTTTCGGGGTATAATCAGGTCCGTAGCGGGCGGTGACGGGTCGGCTTTCCATAGCCAATAGTGAACTGAAATCATCTCTCGGTAAAGTATGCCGGGACGCACAGTGTTGATAATAGATCATTATCAACACCCTATACTTTAGAAAGTGACCGCGCTAATCCTCGTCCCCATGACCACTGACCCGCCCGAACCGCTGGCGCTGCCGTCGCCGGCGGCCGCGCCGCCCGATCCGTCGGTGGCGCAAGTCGTCGAGGACGTGCGCGATCTGGTCGGCGCCGGCATCCGCCTCGATCAAGAACTGGTTGCGGCCGCGGTGCGGGGCTGGTCCAACAATACGCGCCGCGCCTTCTGCTCGGACCTGAAGGTTTGGGGCGACTGGTGCCGCCGTCATGGCATCGCTCCGGTGCGGGCGACGCAGAGTGATGTGGCCGCCTATATTCGCGCGCTGTCGGGCATCGACCCCTCGGCCGAAAAGGTCCGCGCGATGGCGACGATCGAACGCTATGTCTCCTATATCGGGCGGGCCTATCGCATGGCCGGTCTTGCCGATCCTACTGCCGGGGAGTTGGTGACGCTCGAAAAGAAGGCCGCCCGCAAGAAACGGGGCGTGCGCCAGCGCCAGGCCCGCGCAATCCGCTTCAAGGGCGACATTGCCGATTTCGACAGCCCGCCAAGCGGCGTATGCCTCGCACATCTTATCAAGGCGGTCCGGCGCGACGTGATGGGCCTGCGCGACGAGGCGCTGTTGCGCGTCGCCTATGATGTGGGTGCGCGCCGCTCGGAGCTGGTGGCGATCGACGTCGACCATATCCACGGACCGGACGCGGGCGGGGCAGGGGCCTTGTTCGTGCCCACCAGCAAGACCGATCAGGAAGGCGAGGGGGCCTGGGCTTATCTCTCGCCCGCGACCATGAAGGCGATCGCGCGCTGGCGCGAGGCGGCGCATATCGACAAGGGGCCGCTGTTCCGCCGCATCGAAACCCATTTTGACGGCTCGATCGCGGCGATCGGCACCAAGCGGCTGCATCCCAACAGTATCACGCTGCTCTACAAGCGGTTGGTCCAGCGGGCGTTCGACAAGAAGCTGCTTGGCCCTATGAGCGAGGCGGAAGTCGCGCGCTGGGTTGCGGCCGTGTCGAGCCATTCGCTGCGTGTGGGCGTGGCGCAGGACAATTTTGCGGCGAGGGAAAGCCTGCCTGCGATCATGCAAGCTTATCGCTGGCGCGATCCCAAGACGGTGCTGCGCTATGGCGCGCAGCTAGCCGCCAAGAGCGGGGCGAGCGCAAGGATGGCGGTGAGGGTTGGCGAGTAATGCCGCGCCGCTGACAGAACATCGTCGCCGCGCAGGCCAAGGCGCGCGCCATGGCATTGCAGAGACGATTCCCGCAAATCGTCTCTGTTGCAACGCCCCGACGAGAGACGAGAGTGTGCCGTTAGCTGGCTGGCCGGATCACAGCGCAGCCGACGCGCGCACCGGCGCCGCCGATCGGCTGCGTGATATGGTCATCGGGGCTGGCGTGGATCACCAGCGCAGATCCATCGGCGTCGAGCAGGTTCGGCCGGTCGGACCCTGCGCCTAGCGAGACGAGCGCGGAGAAGGCTTCGGCATTGGCGGTGCCGTCTGCCCCCACATAGATGTTCGGAAGCTCCCCGAAATCCGGGCCTTCCGGATTAAGGAGCCCGTGCGGCATCTTGTGGCCGTCATGGTTGATATGGGCGCCTGATTTCTGGAAGCCCTGGTCCGAGCAGTCGCCGGTCGCGTGGAAGTGCATTGCGTGCCAGCCCGGCGTCAATCCGGAGGCTGTCAAGCGGAGGAGCACGCCGGTACGGCCGTTGGTCAAGGTCGCTTCTCCGATCTTGGTCCCGCCCGCCAGCACGATGTCGCTTTTGATGCTCGGCGGTGCGGATGTCTGCGCGATCGCGGCCGTGGCCGCGACCATTCCAACGACTGCCAAAGCAGTTCTCATAGATTTCATCACTCTTTCTCCTTCCACATAATTATCTTGGACCAATGCGATGGACGCAATTGCATCTCGGCCGCCGCGCGGGGATAGCGACCGCTAGTGGTCATTCTCCACCCTGTTGCGCCCTATGAGCGGCAACATGCGATGCAGCACGAGGTCGCGGTCGATGAAATGATGCTTGAGCGCCCCCAGCACATGCAGGGCGAGGACGACATAGATCGCCTTGACCAGGATCTTGTGCCAGTCCCCGAAGGTCTCGGATAGATCCTCGCCTTGCGGCAAAGGCAGATTGGGGGCGGGCACAGCTCCGTACAGCGGGACTTCGGGTGCTCCACCGGCCGACGCCGCGGCCCATCCCAATAGCGGCGCCCCGATCATCAGCACATAGAAGAGAATATGGGTGCCGCGGGCGAGGAGGCGTTCCCACAGTTTCATGCCTTGTGGGAAAGGGGGCCATGGATGCGCGATCCGCCATCCGAGCCGGAACAGGCTCAAAAGCAGGACGGTGATGCCAACGGATTTATGAAGCTGGTAATAGCCGAGCTTCTCCGATGGCTGCGCGTCCTCCATCCAGCCCCCGAAGGTCGCGTTGGCGAATATAAGCACGAAGATCGTCCAATGGAGGATGATCGAGACCGTGGAATAACGGGATCTGGATTCTTGCATCGGAACCTCCCGGTCGAGTGATGGCGAGGCTGGTACGGATCAGAGCCAGTCGGCGGTTTGGACGAGTGGTCACAAATGGCGTTCGTGTCGCGTAAGTCGCCTTCCCTTGTTCTGTTCAAGCCAACGAGAAGCAAGGGATTTCGCAGGCACCAGACTCTATTCGCCCGCGGCACGATTTCCGGACACAACCTGGGATGAGCCAAGCTGGGAACGGGGCGGCAGAAGACGCGCGGAATTGAGGATGAAGGTCAGTTCCGATGCGACATGGATGAAAGCAGCGAGCAGCGGCCCCAAATATCCGAAGGCCGCGAGACCGATACCCAACAGGTCGATGGCGATGGTTCCGCCGAAGTTCTGCCAGATGATGCCGCGCGTCCGCCGCGCCACCTTGAGGGTGTCGACAAAGCGCGCCAGATCGTTTCCGAGTAGCACGATGTCCGCGCTCTCCTGCGCCACGTCCGTGCCCGATCCCATCGCGACCCCGACATTCGCCTCGGCAAGGCCCGGTGCGTCGTTGACCCCATCGCCGACCATCGCGACGCATTTCCCATCCCGGATCAGGCCGCGAATGCGTGCGAGCTTATCTTCGGGCAACAGGCCAGCCTCGATCTGCGAGATGTTGAGTGAACGGCCCACGGCATTGGCAACCGCTGGCGTGTCGCCGGTGAGCAGAATTGTCTTGATGCCCATCAGCCATAGCGCCTGCATTGCGGCGCGGGCTTCGGGCCGGACCGTGTCTGCGATAGCGATTGTCCCGAGATAGCGTCCGTCACGCGCCACGAACACGTCAGAGGCGGCCTCAATGCCCGGCCCCGCGTCATCGGGGACAACCAGGCCGTTGTCGGACATCCAGGCGTCGTTGCCGACAAGAATTTTGCTGCCGGCGACATCGGCGGCAATGCCACGCCCCGGCGTATAGTCGAAGCGGTCGGGCTCGCTGATGGCGAGGCTCCGCGCACGGGCCATCTGGATAATCGCCTTGCCGAGCGGGTGTTCGGAGCGCAGCTCGGCGGCCGCGGCGGCAGTAAGCAGGTCGTCCTCATTCACGCCTTCGGCAGGCGCGAGTCCGTGAATCTCGGGCCGACCAAAGGTCAAGGTGCCCGTCTTGTCGACGACGACCGTATCTACCTTGCCGAGTGTTTCGAGGTGGACGCCGCCCTTGATGATCGCCCCGAGCCGGGCCGAGCGACCGATGCCTCCCAGGATGGCCAGGGGCGTGCCCGCCGCGATGCCGCAGGCGCCCGCGACGATGATGACCGAGATAGTGGAATAGAGATCGCGGGTGATGAGCCAGGTGACGATTGCGGAGCCGATCGCGAAATAGACGAGATAACCCGCCATGCGATCCGCCAGCCTCTGGACGGGCGCGCGCGAGCGGTCGGCGCGCTCTACCGCTTCGATGATCTTGCCGTAGCTCGTATCGCGCCCGATCCGCTCGGCCCGGACTTCGAGCGCGCCCGACTGATTGATCGAGCCGGCGAAGATGGATGTTCCCTCGATTTTCTCAACGGGCATCGATTCGCCCGTGATCCGCGATTCATCGACGAACGAGTGGCCGCTGAGCACGATGCCGTCCACCGGGATGCGGCCGCCGGGAGCAATGAGAATGGCGTCGCCCACGCTCAGCTCGTTGGCGGAGATGGTCTTCACCGCGCCGGTGCGGCGCACCGATACTTCGCGTGGCAGAAATTCAAGGAGGTCGCGGATCGCCTTGCGGCCCCGTCCGACCGTCATGCCTTCGAGAACTTCGGCCACCAGCACGAACAGGGTGATGACGAGCGCCGTAAAGAACTCGCCGATGGCCGCCGCCGCGACGATGGCGATCGACATCGAAAGCTCCATGGTCATTCGACGCTGAAGGACGTTCTCGAAGGCTTCCTTGAAGATCGGCCATCCGCCGATGGCGAGGCCGACGACGCCGATCACGCTGACGCGCGGAAACGGCTCCCACAGACCGAACCAGACAGCGGCGGCAGCAAGCGCAACCAGCACGATCCGCACGGCCTCCGGCCATTCAAAAGGATGATCGTGATCGTGATGGTCGTCATGATGATCGTGATCATGACGGTCGCGGTCGAGGCTTGCCACATCGCTACCGGCCGCTGGCGCTATGGTACGGGCATCGGCTGCGTCCGCAAGGGTTCGTCTGGAGATGTCAGCAGCCAATTTCGATTCCAGTCCTATTTGAAGTAGGTTCGCACCACGTCGATAAGTTCTCCGGCACCGTCCTCGCGCTCTTGGGGCGTAAGTGCCGGGTCCGCGACGTGCATCTCGATGTGATCCTCGACCACCTCGGCAATGAGACCGTTCAATGCGCCGCGCGCGCCGGCGATGAGGTGCAGCACGGTGGCGCAGCCCTTCTCACCTTCGAGTGCGCGTTCCACCGCTTCGATCTGACCGCGAATCCGCCTGACGCGGTTCAGCAGCTTGGTCTTCTCGCGAATCGTGTGTGCCATGCGCACCTCCTACCAGCCAAAGGGATAGCCCACTACCCTATTTTGATCTGTGTCTACAGGCGCGGAAATGCGTCGGATCGAAGTCACGCGCGCCTGGATTTCTGCATGATACTTGCCTTCTTTCGCTGGCGGCTTATGCTCGGCGGTCGTGATTGGGGTTTTTCGCCTTCGACTTTTTGGGCTTTGCTCGACGCTTTGTGTCGCGTTGGCGTTTGCCTTTGCGAGCGCCAGCACGGCGAGCGTAGTCGATCGGATTCAGCACCAATCCGGTGCAGCGAGCAGCCACGACCATCTGCCATTCAGCCGAATCGTCTTCGAGACCAGCGACCATAAGCATGGGCCTGATGCTACCGAGTCGGATGGCAGTCGTGATGCTCCCGACCACCAACCTGGAACGGGGCATCACCACCATGGCGGCGATAGCGGCTCCGGGTTGCTTGCCCCTGCATCGCGGGGATCGGGATGGGTTTTCTCGCGATTTTTGCCTTGGCAGTCGCCCGCCGATAGCGGACTGCCCGATTTTCTGACACACGGTCCCGAACGACCTCCAAAGGCCAGCGCGATCCGCACCTGAGCCGCCGCGTCACTTGAGGCGCGGCCTATGCCACGCCTGCTCGTGAGGCCGTTTTGTCATGTTTTCCAATATCGTTGCGCGCGCCCCGGCGCGTTTGCGGCGCGCGCTTGCGATAGGCGCAGCGCTGGCCGTCCTGTCCGTGCCTTCGATCGGCGCGGCGCAGACCCTCAGCCTGTCGGATGCGTTGTCGCGCGTCGCGGCCGGCGATCCTTCCGTTGCGGCCAATGCCGCCCGGCTCCGGGCGGCCGATGCCGCCATCCTTCAGGCCGATGTGCGCCCGCGCGATGTCGTCGGCGTCGATGCCGAGGACTTCGTGGGCACCGGCCCCTATTCGCCGGTCGGACGGTCGCAGACGACCGCCTGGTATGAGCGGACGTTGGAACGCGGAGGCAAGCGCGAAGCCCGCGTCGGCGCGGCGCGCTCGGAAGTCGGCGTTACCGTCGAGCGTAACCGCCTGCGGATGCTCGACCTGCTGGCGCAGGTGCAGGCCGCCTGGGTCGACGCGCTGGCGGCCGAGGCCACAATCCCGATCGCGGAACAGCGCCTCGCCGCCGCGCAGCTCGTTGAGACCGAGACCGGCCGCCGGGTCGGCCGCGTGCTCGATCCGCTGTTCGCGGGCGAACGAGCAAGAACCGCCGTAGCACAGGCCCGCATCGCGCTCGACCAGGCGCGAGAGAATGCGCGGATCGCGCGCGCCAGCCTTGCCGCTTTCTGGGGTGGAACGGCCGACTACAGCCTTGACCCGTCGTCGTTCGGATTTGCGGAGGCCGGCGCGGGTGCGCCCGAAAGCAGCCCCGATCTCGCACTGCTCACTGCCGAGCGCGACGCGGCCGGCGCGCGGGTGCGGCTCGCCGAGACCGGCAATTTCAGCGATCCGACCGGGCGCGTTGGCGTGCGCCACTTTGGGCAAGGCAATGACGTGGCGATCATGGTCGGCGCGTCGATCCCGCTCGGCAGCCGGACCGCTAATCGTGGCAATGTCGCGCGGGCCAATGCCGAAGCGCAGGCGGCTGAAGCCGAGATCGCGGTTACGCGCGTGCAGGTCCGGCGCGAGATCGACCGGCTCATCGCCGAACGGGCAACACTCGCCACCGAGATCGTGCGGATCGAGCGCGAGGTTCTGCCGAGCGCCGAGCGCGCGGTGGTGCTGGTGGGCGATGGTTTTGCCCGTGGCGGCACCGCCTTCACTTTCCTCGAAGCCAACCAGGCCCAACAAGCGGTGGTCGATGCCCGGTCCCGACGGGTTGAGCTGCTGCGCCGCTTCCACCTCAACGGCGCCCGGCTCGACCGGCTGACCGGCCGCCACGCTTCCCTTCTCGCCAGCGCGGAGAACCGCTGATGAAACGATCCCTTCTTGTCGCGGGCTCATTGCTCGCTCTTTCCCTGCTCACCGGATGCGGAGAGTCCTCGTCCACTAACGAAACCGCCGAGCCTAAGGCTGCCGCTGCCGAGGATTATGAGCGCGGACCGCATCGCGGGCGCATGCTGCGCGACGGCGATTTCGCAGTCGAGATCACGATCTTCGAGGAGGGAGTCGATCCCGAGTTCCGCGTCTATGCCTACCGGAAGGACAAGCCGGTGTCGCCAGGCGAAGTGCGGCTCGCCATGGAGTTGACGCGCCTTGGCGGAAAGGTCGATCGCTTCGCATTTACCCCTCAGGGGGATTATCTGCGCGGTGGCGGCGTGGTGATCGAGCCACATTCGTTCGACGTGAAGGTGCGGGCCGTCGAGGGCAGACGCACCCACGACTGGACCTATGCCTCCTATGAGGGCCGAACGACCATATCCGCGCAGGCAGCGCAGGCTGGCGGCGTGCGATCCGAACGTGCGGGGCCTGGGGCCGTTGCCGAGTTGATCGACATGAGCGGCCGGATCGAGATCACGCCTGAAGGCAAGGCCGACGTGCGCGCCCGCCTGCCAGGGCAAATCGTGTGGATGACCGGAAATCTGGGCGATCGGGTCAGCCGGGGGCAGACGCTGCTGCGTGTCGAGTCCAGCCATTCGCTCCAAACCTATGCGGTGACGGCGCCGATCAGCGGTGTCATCGTCGAGAAGAATGCCAATGTCGGCGACACGACGGGCGACCGTGCCCTGTTCGTGATCGCTGATCCGACCCAGCTCCATGCCGAGTTCTTCGTCTATCCGCGTGATGCCGAGCGCGTGCGGGTGGGTCAGCGGGTCAACCTCCGCAGCCTCTCCGGCGAAGCGCGAATCGAAGCGCCTGTCGAGGCGATCTTGCCGACCGCGGACGTCGCCAGCCAGACCATGATGGCGCATGTCCATCTGCCGCCGGGCGCATCGCGCGATTTCCGGCCCGGTATGGGCGTCGAGGGATCATTTGCGGTCGCCGAGGCGCAAGTACCGCTCGCGGTGAGAACCAAGGCCATCCAGCGCTTTCGCGATTTCGAGGTGGTCTATGCCAGGGTCGGCAACACATACGAAGTGCGGATGTTGGAGATCGGCCGACGCACGCCCGAATGGACCGAGGTGCTCGGCGGCCTCGAACCCGGCACCGAATATGTGACCGACGGCGCTTTCCTGATCCGCGCCGACATCGACAAGGCGGGGGCCAGCCATGACCACTGAGAACGAAACGCCCGTGCGTTCCGCATTGCTCGAACGCCTCATCTCCAACGCGATCCGCTTTCGCTGGGCCGTTTTGACCATCGTTGCGTTGCTTTGCGGAATCGGCGTCTGGGCCTTCCAGCGCCTGCCGATCGATGCGACGCCGGACATCACCAACGTCCAGGTCCAGATCAACAGCGAGGCGGCGGGCTTCTCGCCGCTCGAAGCCGAACAGCGCGTCACCTTCCCGGTCGAGACCGCGATCGCGGGCATTCCGGGTCTGCAATATACCCGCTCGATCTCGCGCTACGGCCTCTCCCAGGTGACGGCGGTGTTCGAGGATGGGACGAGCGTCTATTTCGCGCGCCAGCTCATCAACGAAAGGCTCCAGACCGCGCGCGATCAGCTCCCCGAAGGCGTGGCGCCCGAGATGGGGCCAATCGCCACCGGGCTTGGCGAAATCCTGATGTATACGGTGGAGGCCGAGCCCAATGCGCGCAAGCCCGACGGCAACCGCTACACGCCCGAAGATCTGCGCACGCTTCAGGACTGGGTGATCCGGCCACAGCTCAGGAACACACCGGGCGTCACCGAAGTCAACAGCATCGGCGGCTATGAGCGGCAATATCATGTGACGCCGCTGCCCGACCGGCTCTCGGCCTACAATCTCAGCCTCAACGAGGTCGTGGCCGCGCTGGAGCGCAATAACGCCAATGTCGGCGCTGGCTATGTCGAGCGTTACGGCGAGCAATATCTGGTCCGCGTGCCGGGTCAGGCGTCGGGTATCGACGATCTGCGCTCGATCATCGTCACCAATCGCGGCGGCGTGCCGATCCGCGTCGCCGATGTCGCCGATGTCGTCATGGGCGAGGAGCTGCGCACCGGCGCGGCGACCGAGGACGGCGAGGAAGTGGTCCTGAGCACGGTGATGATGCTCGCGGGCGAGAACAGCCGAATCGTCGCCCGCGCCGCCGCCGAGCGATTGGAGGAAGCGGCAAAGGCGCTTCCGGCGGGCGTGAAGGCGGTCCCGATCTATGATCGCACCGGGCTCGTCGAACGGGCGATCTGGACGGTCGAAAAGAACCTGCTCGAAGGCGCGCTGCTGGTCATCGTCGTGCTGTTCCTGCTCTTGGGCAATATCCGTGCGGCGCTCATCACGGCGGCGGTCATCCCGATCACCATGCTGATGACCATCACCGGCATGGTGCGGGCGGGCGTCTCGGGCAACCTCATGAGTCTCGGTGCGCTCGACTTCGGGCTGATCGTTGATGGCGCGGTCATCATCGTCGAGAACTGTCTGCGCCGGTTCGGCGAAGCGCAGCACCGATTGGGACGGCTGCTCGACCGCGAGGAGCGCTTTGCGCTCGCCGCATCGGCGACGTCGGAGGTCATCCGGCCATCGTTGTTCGGGATGCTCATCATCGCGCTGGTCTATGTGCCGATCTTCGCGCTCTCGGGCGTCGAAGGAAAGATGTTCCACCCGATGGCGATCACCGTCGTCATGGCGCTGACCTTCGCGCTCATTCTGTCGCTCTCCTTCGTGCCCGCGGCGGTGGCCCTATTCGTCACCGGCAAGGTCGAGGAGAAGGAAAGCCGGCTGATGGGATGGGCGCGCAAACTCTATGCGCCGGCGCTCGACGCGGCGCTGCGGCTGCGGATCGCGTTTGTTGCGGGCGCGGTGGCGCTGGTCGCCATCGCGGGTTTTGCGGCCACGCGCATGGGCTCGGAGTTCGTCCCCAATCTCGACGAGGGCGACATCGCGCTTCATGCGCTGCGCGTCCCCGGAACGAGCCTGAGCCAGGCGATCCAGATGCAAACCTCGCTCGAAGCACGGCTCAGACAGTTTCCCGAGGTCGAGCGGATCGTCGCCAAGATTGGTACCGCCGAAGTGGCGACCGATCCGATGCCTCCTTCGGTCGCCGACACTTATATCATGCTCAAGGACCGCCGCGAATGGCCGGACCCGCGAAAACCCAAGACCGAGCTGGTTCGCGAGATGCAGGCGGCGGCCGAGACCATCCCCGGTAACAATTACGAGTTCACCCAGCCGATCCAGATGCGGTTTAACGAGCTATTGTCCGGTGTCCGGGCCGATGTCGCGATCAAGGTGTTCGGCGACGATCTCGACCGGCTTCTTGAGGTCGGCCAGTCGATCGAAAGCGTGGTGAGCGGCATCGAGGGTGCGCAGGATGTGGCCGTCGAGCAGGTGACGGGCCTGCCCGTCCTTCAGATCACGCCCGATCGGGCGGCGATCGCGCGGTTCGGGCTCAATGTCGGCGACATCCAGGATGCGGTGGCGGTCTCGATCGGCGGCCGCGAAGCTGGCCAGATCTTCGAGGGCGACCGGCGCTTCCCGGTGATCGTGCGGCTTCCAGAGGACATCAGGAGCAAGGCCGACGAAATCGGGCGGCTGCGCATTCCGCTGGCGGGCAATAGCACGGACCCGCGCGGTTTCGTGCCGCTCGCCGAAGTGGCGAAGGTCGAGGTCGTGATTGGCCCGAACCAGATCAGTCGTGAAAATGGCAAGCGGCGCGTCGTCGTGACCGCCAATGTCCGAGGCCGCGATCTCGGTTCATTCATCGAAGAGCTTCAACAGAAGGTGGATGCACAGGTCGAAATCCCGCCTGGCTATTGGGTGAGCTACGGCGGCACGTTCGAGCAACTGATCTCGGCGGCCGAGCGGCTGCGCCTCGTCGTGCCCGCCGCCCTGTTGCTGATCTTCGGGCTGCTTTACGGTCTTTTCCGGTCCGCCAGGGATTCGGCGATCGTCTTCTCGGGCGTGCCGCTGGCGCTCACCGGGGGCGTGGCTGCACTGCTGATCCGGGGCATGCCGCTCTCCATCTCGGCAGGCGTGGGCTTCATTGCGCTCTCGGGCGTCGCGGTGCTGAACGGCGTGGTGATGCTGAGCTTTATCCGTCAGCTCCGGGAGACGAGCCAGAGCCTTGACGAGGCGATCCGCGAAGGCGCGCTCACGCGGCTCCGGCCGGTGCTGATGACCGCGTTGGTGGCGAGTCTCGGCTTCGTGCCGATGGCGTTCAACGTCGGCGCGGGGGCGGAAGTCCAAAGGCCGCTGGCGACGGTGGTGATCGGCGGCATCATCTCTTCGACGCTGCTGACGCTGCTGGTGCTGCCCGCGCTCTATCGCCTCGTCCACGGTCGCGAAGCGCGACCGGAAGACGAACACCCATCCCCCGACACGGCCCCGGCGCAAGCCTGAGCCACGGCCACTCCCACGCGCCGGCCCCCGGCGCGTGGGAGACCGGAAAGGATTTTTTCATGAGCTACTACGCAACCATTTTCGAGAACGCCTTGCGAAACAGACTGACGTTCGCGCTCGGCATTCTCGCGCTGACGTTCTGCTTCGGTTTCGACGCCTTTGCGCATGGCGTCGCAGAAGGCGACCAAGGCTATATTCAGGAAAGCAGCGGCGTTCTGTTCTGGCCCTTCGTATATCTCGGCGCCAAGCATATGGTCACGGGCTACGACCATTTGCTGTTCCTGTTCGGCGTGATCTTCTTCCTCTACCGGATGAAGGACATCGGCCTGTATGTGACGCTGTTCGCGATCGGCCATTCGACGACGATGCTGTTCGGCGTCCTCACCGGGATCAGCGCCAACGCTTATGTCATCGACGCGATCATCGGCCTGTCGGTGGTTTACAAGGCGCTCGACAACCTCGGCGCATTCCAGCGCTGGTTCGGCTTCCAGCCCAACACGAAATGGGCGACGCTCATCTTCGGTTTCTTTCACGGCTTCGGCCTGGCGACCAAGATCCTTGAGTTCGAGATTTCGCCGGACGGCTTGCTGCCGAACCTGATCGCATTCAACATCGGCGTTGAAATCGGCCAACTCCTTGCCCTTGGCGCGATCCTGATCCTGATGGGCTTCTGGCGCCGGACGAGCAGTTTCCACCGCCACGCCTTCGCCGCCAACGTCGCCCTCATGACCGCTGGCTTCATCCTCGTCGGCTACCAGCTCACCGGCCTCGCGGTCGCGTAACAAGGAGTAATGACAATGTTCAATTCCCAGATGCCCCGCCTCGAAGATTTGCCGACCTCGAAGCAACTCATCCGCTCGACGATCATCGCCGCCGCGACTGCGGGAGCGATCCTCGTCGCCGTAATCCTGCCTTCCGAATACGGTGTTGATCCAACGGGTGCTGGCAAGCTTCTCGGTCTGACCGAGATGGGCGAGATCAAGATGCAGTTGGCCGAAGAAGCCGCTGCCGATGCGGCCGCCGATGCCGCCGCATCGCAGGAGGCGGCTGCATTGGCCGTGGCTCAGGCAGCAGCGGGAGGCGCTCAACAGGCTGCCCCGGCGCAGCCGGGGGTTGCAGGCCGCAACGACACGACCCGCGTGACGCTGGCGCCGAACGAGGGCGCGGAGGTCAAGCTGACAGCAGCAAAGGGTGCGCGCATCGCATTCGACTGGTCGGTCGAAGGCGGACATGTCAACTTTGACACGCACGCAGACGGACAGGGCATCTCCTATCATGGCTACGGAAAGGGCCGGGAATCGATTGGCGAGCAAGGCGAACTGGTCGCCGCGTTCGATGGCAAGCATGGTTGGTTCTGGCGCAACCGCTCCGGTGCCCCGGTCACGATCACGCTCCGCACGCGGGGCGAATATAGCGAGGTCAAGCGGGTCGTCTGACTTGCCCACCTTTCCCCGAGGGGATTCCTGGAGAGACGGATATGCTTTCGGTTCTAGCCAATCGAACCTATCGCCAACTGTTCCTTGCGCAGGTCATCGCGCTGGTCGGCACTGGCCTCGCCACGGTCGCGCTCGGTCTGCTTGCTTATGACATTGCAGGGGCTGACGCCGGCGCGGTGCTGGGCACGGCAATGGCGATCAAGATGATTGCCTATATCGGCGTCGCTCCGATTGTCGGGGCCTACGCCAATCGCTTGCCGCGCCGTGCCTTTCTGATCGCAATGGATGTGATCCGCTGCTTGGTGGCGCTCGCGCTGCCGTTCGTGGATCAGGTCTGGCAAATCTATATTCTGATCTTCGTGCTGCAATCGGCATCGGCCGGGTTCACGCCGACGTTTCAGGCCACGATCCCCGACGTGTTGCCTGAGGAGAAAGACTATACGCGGGCGCTGTCGCTCTCGCGCCTTGCCTACGACATGGAGAGCCTGACCAGCCCGATGCTCGCCGCCGCGCTGCTGACGGTGATGAACTTCCACTGGCTGTTCTCGGGCACGGCGATCGGGTTCGCCTGCTCGGCGCTGCTGGTGCTGACGACGACCTTGCCGCGTTCCAGCGCGCACAATTCCGGTGGCGGCATCTACGACAATACGACACGCGGCGCGCGGCTTTATCTGAAAACGCCTCGGCTGCGCGGGCTGCTCGCGGTGACGCTTGCCGCCGCCGCCGCCAGCGCGATGGTGATCGTCAATACGCCGGTGCTGGTGCAGGCGGCGCTTGGGCTTGGCCAAAGAGAGGTGGCGATCACGCTTGCCGCGTTCGGCGGCGGCTCAATGCTGGCCGCGCTGCTGCTGCCCCGTCTGCTTGAACGGCTGTCCGATCGAAAGGTCATGCTTTCGGCCGCCTCGGTGATGACCGTTGCGCTCGCCGTGCTTGCCCTGACTTGGCGCGGCCACGCTTCACCCGGCTATTGGGGCGTGATCCTCGCGGGCTGGCTGGTGCTGGGCATCGCCTATTCGGCCAGCATAACACCGGGAGGCCGCTTGCTGCGACGATCATCGGCGGAGGAAGATCGACCCGCCTTGTTCGCTGCTCAATTCGCGCTCAGCCATGTTTGCTGGCTCATCGCCTATCCGCTCGCCGGGCAGGTCGGCGCGCTCGAAGGTATGGGAATCGCCTTCGGAGCCACCGCCGCCCTGGCGCTGATCGGCACGGTGATCGCGTTCGGAATCTGGCCCAAAGAGGATGTCGAGGTGGTAGCGCACAGGCATGACGATCTGCCACTCGATCATCCCCATCTTCTCGAAGGGCATCCGGGCGGGCGGGCAGGTCACGCTTTCGTGATCGACGAGCTGCATCCACGCTGGCCGATTCGGTAGCGGCGGCGAGCCTAAAAGCGAAAGTCGCGCGCTGGATCGTGGACGTGTGCCCCCCTCAATCCGGTTGAGCGCGGCGCAGCACAATTTTTTGCGGCCGAAGCGATCCAACGCCCGCATGGCGATGTGTGTTCAAGAGAATTGCTTATTCTGCTCGACGTGATCGGCAAAATTGGCCCATTTCAACGCTTGCAATATACTTGAGGATGCAATGGGAGAAATTATGGCGCGCGCGTCGACGTCGATCAATCTTATAGTTATGCAACGCCGGACCGCGATGTCGAGCGCCGTCTGAAAATTGCGCCGGGGCTGGCCGTTCAATTAGGCGGTTCGCTCACCGCTGTATGTTCGGCATGGCCAGATAGCATATCCGTAGCAGACGCGATTGCACATAGCCCCTTCAACTCGCTCGCCAAGGAACACGAGCTGCGTGACGAAACCGTGCGCGTTTCGTCTGCCTTCGATCGCCTCGCGCGAGGGAATGCCATTGATACCCAATGGTGCGACGGCATCTCGCATCCGAGCGCCGCAATTCTGGACCATGCGTTGCTTGCGGATCTCGTGATCATGAGCGTGCCGCCCGCATCGAGCTTCGCGCATGCCGATCCTCTGGAGATCGCGGCCCGGTCGGGTGCGCCGGTTCTAAGGCTCGGATCGAATTTCGAGACAACCTCATTTCAAAAGATTCTGATCGGATGGATGGACAGCCGCGAAGCACGTTGCGCCCTTCGCGCGGCTCTTCCTTTCCTTCAACGCGCCGGAGAAGTTGTTCTGGCGGGGGTCGGGGAAGGTGTCTCCTCCGCGCGCCTTGCCGAAGCTGGGGAGTATCTATCGATCCGTGAGGTGGGCGCTCAAATCTTGCACATAGAGAGCAGCGAGACGGCTGCGAGAACGGTATTGGCAGACCTTGCCCGTCGTGAAAATTTCCATCTGGTTGTTGCAGGCGCTCGATTCCATGGTCTCTGGAGAGAGAGATTATTTGGTGGAGTGACCCGAGACTTTATCGCAGTTCCGAACATAAACTGGCTTCTAGCCACGTAGGATTACATCTTGGGCGAGCGGATCGAGCCGCTATCAGGCAACCTATGACGCAATCATATCTGGACAGGCGCGCCGTTCTGCGCGGCGCGACCCTGATGGGCTCCGGCGTCGCCCTGGCAGGCTGGTTGCCGGCATGGGCGCAGCCGGTCTCAGCCGGCATCGCACCTGACATGCCCGTGCTGAGCGGCGAGGAGATCGCCATCCGCATCGCGCATCAGCCTGTCACGATCGATGGACGCACCAGCCATGGAATCGCCATGAACGGGACAATCCCGGCGCCGTTGATCCGCCTGCGTGAAGGCCAGAATGTGCGCATCGCCGTCACTAACGCGCTCGACGAGGACAGCTCCGTTCACTGGCACGGCCTCATCCTCCCCGCGGAGATGGACGGCGTGCCGGGGATCAGCTTTCCCGGTATTCGGCCCAATGAAACCTTCGTTTACGAGTTCCCGATCGTTCAGTCGGGCACCTATTGGTATCACAGCCATTCAGGGTTGCAGGAACAGCTTGGCCATTATGGGCCAATCATTATCGACCCGGCAGGCGAAGATCCGGTGCGTTCCGATCGTGAGCATGTGATCGTGCTCTCGGACTATAGCGCGACGCATCCGCATGTGATCTTCCGCAAGCTCAAGCAGCAGGGAGGTTATTTCAACCGCCGCCGACAGACGCTTGCGGGCCTGCTCGCCGGTCGCGATCAGACGCTTCGCGAGCGCCTGCGATGGGGTGCGATGCGGATGGACCCGACCGACGTCGCCGATGTCACCGGCGCGGCCTACACTTATCTCGTCAACGGCCACGGCCCTGCCGACAACTGGACGGGTCTCTTTCGCCCCGGAGAGCGGGTGCGCCTGCGCGTAATCAACGCGGCGGCGATGACGATCTTCAATTTCCGCATCCCCGGTCTCAAGCTCACCATCGTCCAGGCCGACGGGCAGAATGTGCGGCCGGTGGCGGCGAACGAATTGCAGATCACGGTGGCCGAGACTTACGACGTGATCGTCGAGCCGGTGGAGGATCGCCCCTATACGATCGTCGCCGAGGCAAGCGACCGCTCGGGCATGGGCTGCGCCACGCTGGCACCGCGCGCGGGCATGAGCGCGCAGATTCCGCTCCCGCGCGAGCGCCCGATCCTCACCATGACCGACATGGGCATGAGCGCTATGGATCATGGCGCGCTGAACGACGATTCGCGCGCCGGGGATGGCGGCCATGCAGGTCACGGCGCGGCGGTCTCAGCCACCGCCACGCCGCAAGGCTCACATGCGATGCGCGATTTCTCGAACGTGCCCAATGTTGCGCGCACGCCGGCAGTGCAGTCGATCGCGCCGATGCCAATCGACCGCACCGGCGAACCGGGGATCGGGCTTGATGATGTCGGCCATGACGTGCTGACCTATCGTCACCTGATGGCGCTCGACCGCAATCCTGACGTCAGGGCACCGAGCCGCAGTCTCCAGATCCATCTTACCGGCAACATGGAACGCTATATGTGGGCGTTCGACGGGGTGACTTTTAACGCGCTCACCGCGCCGATCCCGTTTCGTCAGGATGAGCGTGTGCGTATCACGCTGATCAATGACACGATGATGGCGCATCCGATCCACCTGCACGGCCATTTCTTCGAACTGGTGACGGGACACGGTTCGTATGCTCCGCGCAAGCACACGGTCAACGTCTTGCCGGGTGGATCGGTGACGCTCGATGTCACGACCGACGCGCTTGGTGATTGGGCGTTCCATTGCCATCTGCTCTATCACATGCACGCAGGGATGATGCACGTCGTCGCAGTGCGTGCGAAAGGGACTGGTTGATGTGCGCGCGGATCGTTGCGTTGACCGCGATGGGCCTAGCAGTCTCCATACCGGCGGCGGCACAGACCCACGCAGGTCATGGCGCCACTCAAACTCGCCCATCGGCTGAAACGTCCAATCCGGTGGCGTCCCCGGATGAAGGGCATGCAAGTCATGAAGCAAGCGATCCGTCCGCCGGCGGCGATCCGCAGGGTGGCCATGGCGACCCCCAAGAGGCTCCTGCACGGGCAGACTCCCACGCTGGTCATGGCACGCAGACGGCGGCCCCGCGTGCGGGAAGCCGTGTCATGCAGGAAGACCATAGCGCACATGGCGTCCCGCCAGCGGATCGAAGCGATCCACATGCAGACGGCACGGCGCTACCGGCGGGCAACGCAGCGCCGCCGCCTATTCCGGGAGACTGGCATGCCGACCGGAGTTTCGATCCGGCTGACATGGCGCAGGTTCGCGCGACGCAGCGGCGGGCGCATGGTGGTGGCACCTATAGCCAGGTCATCGTCGACATCGCCGAATATCGTGCGATCGGAGACGATGGCGGCTATGCGTGGAAAGCTGAAGCCTGGTATGGTGGTGACATAAACCGGGCGGTGCTGAAGACGGAAGGCGATGGCCGCTTTCGCGGCGATCTCAATGGTGCGGAGGTCGAAGCGCTCTATAGCCGCGCCATTGATCCCTACTGGAATCTGCAAGCCGGGCTACGCTATGATTTCGAACCATCGCGCGCCTATGCGGCGATCGGCGTCGAAGGTCTCGCGCCTTACTGGTTTGAGCTGGAAAGCGCGGTTTTCCTCTCCGATCGGGGTCACATATTTGTGCGCGCAGGCGGCTACCACGATATGCGCGTTACGCAGCGGCTGATTATTCAGCCGCGCGCCGAGATCAATCTGTCCGCACAGGACATCCCAAGCGATCGCATTGGTGCGGGCCTGTCCAGCGTCGAGCTTGGCGTCCGGTTGCGCTATGAGTTCACGCGCGAGTTCGCACCCTATGTCGGGGTCCATTGGGAGCGCAGCTTTGCCAACACCGCTGATTTTGCGCGCGCCGACGGACGCGACGTCAGCAACGCAAGCTTCGTCGCGGGCGTGCGCTTCTGGTTCTGATCCGCTCGATGCCTGGAGAGAGATCTGATCGTTGAAGGTCTCCGTCCGAGCGCGATGGCACCTGAGGTTTCGAGATGAAGCGGCCAACAAGGCCGCCACGCGCTCGTAATAGGCTGCTTCCGTGGTGAGGCTCAGCGATGGGGTCGATCGCAGGTGCAATCTCATGCCGAGCCGGTGGTCCAGCCACCCGAGGCTCTTGGAGACGGCAGAGGGCGTGGCACCGATCAGCCGACCGGCCTGGGCAAAGGATCCGGCCTGTACCGTATGCACGAACGCCACCAGGCGAGCGGGTCTTCTTAAGGATGATGATCGCGCTCGCCTTTTACGAAATGACGGAAAGATCAGAATCCGGGACTGACTGATGAAACGGTGCCAAAATTGGATCAGTAGACCAGCGTTCAGGCGCTTTCGGGGCCATTACTTGTCTGCCATTGACACCGGACAGCACGGTCCATAGCCAGCGCGCGTCCGCTGCTGCGCGATGCATTGCTGGGCAGAGGCGGTTAGCGTCTTGGCAGGCAGCCGAAATGGTGTCGGAACTGGATCCCCATTCATCCAACAGGGCGTTGGCGTGCTCGATCGGCGAGGGAAGAGGCCGGCATGTCACCGTGCCCAGCGTATCCCACCAGTAACTGTCTATCGTGCTGTCGGCAAAGACTCGTCTGCTGCCGATCGCTTTGTGGAGCTCTGCTAGGACCGCGTCGGGCGGATGCCCCTCGGCATTCAATTGAGCGCGCGATATTCCATGGAGAGCGAAGGCTTCATCGGTCCAATCCCAATCCCGCCATCGTGCATCTGGTTTGATTAGCCAGGACCGCACGCCGTTGGCGCTCGCGATGCCGACTTCGATCGGAAAGGATCGACCATGACGGGGGAGGCAGCTTGCTTCGAAATCGATAGCGACAAGATCCATGAGCGTCATCTCCTGCCGCGCGTCGCGGCCATGCAATGACCACCTTCGATGAGGTTGGCCGACGCCCCCTTGCTTGTCCTCGAAACGCCCTGCTTCGCGTTTGGGCAAATAGCCCGCGCCATGTTTCGAACCCATCGCCGAAAACGTGCGCAACAAGCGCTGCTTTGCGTAGGCTTCATGACCTTAGCTGGCTAACCCCGCCACGCATAGATGTTCTTCACGTCTTGAGTGACAGAGTGCCAGGGCCCTGGGACAGAGCAGGGGTCGCAGGTGTAAGCGCACCCTTTGGTCCGAGGATTTGCAGGTGGGTTGTTGGTTGCCGACAGACTTCAGTTTCGAAATCAATTTGCGGACCTGTGAAAGCGTTTTGAGCACCTGCCGCCTTCCGCGAGGATAGCCGGTGAAGGCAGCGCGAGGCCGGTCGTTGTTTCCCTCGCGAAAAACATCCATTCCTGAGATGCCTTGGGCCTGGCACCCGATATAGAGGTACGGATCATTAATCTGGTCGGAGCAGCGCCCTTGCAACAAGATGATAGCTCGAAGGGTGGATCTGATCGCGCGTTGGAAAGCGCAGTAAGTCGAGTGTTTCATCGTTGTAGGTCGCGGCGACCGAACTGACGATGGAGGCGCGTTGTCGATTATAGGGCAGTAGCCAAATCACACGGCGCGCGATGATTCGTGCACGGATGTTTCGCAGTTTTTTCGTGAGGTCTGGCGAAGCGGCATCGTTCGAGCCGATTGCGAATACGGATGCACCATAGCGCTTGGGCGGGATTTGCCAGCGCAAAATCTGATCTGCGTTCGCTCTTTCGGCTGCGCGGACGTCACACCGGGCGGCATAAAGGGCGTTTACTGCGCGGGCAGTTCCCAGCCCGATACTATCTCCTAGGATGAGGCACTCGAACACAATATCTAGTCCTCGCATGCTGAACACCGGTTATCTCAAGCGGAAGATTTCGGTCCTGAGATGTTCTTGTTCGCCCTCGTCGATCTCCCGGCTTACCTGTGACAAGTCGGCTCTGGCGATCAGGTAGATACCTTTGCCTTTGAAGAAGGCGGTGATCCGCGTCGTCTCGTCCTCTGGTGGAATCTGTGAACCGAAGCGATGAGACCACCGGCTGTCCACGAAGCGGATGAGCCTTTTCCAAGCATCGATCTCGCTCCGGTGAACCTCGAGTGTCTCGTGATCCTCGAGGAGTATGACAAGAATCGAGGCATGCATGATGCTGTCCATCAAGAAGGATCAGGGCCATCGGGGCGGGGAGGGCTGACTAGCTTCGATTTTCTGCTTCCTCTCAATAAGTATTTTTCCGAATCTTGATTTATTCGTTTCGGCTCACATGAGGGATTTGGAAGCCATCCTCGATTACATCCAAAATGGAGATAAATTTGAGCGATTAGGCGTATAGCTATTCCCACGATCAGCGGGTCGTAGAGATGGCTCTGTTGCAAAGATTGGCGGCAGTCAGAGGTAGGCTGTCGCTCTGCGCCGATCAGGCGGCTGCTGCGAAATGGTGGTTGAGCATGCCCATGGCC
>NZ_MEFH01000013.1:0-79174 GCF_001725095.1 Sphingopyxis sp. SCN 67-31
AGCCCAGGCTGCTCAGCGATAATGGTCCGAGCTACATCGCCGAGGAGCTGGCCCAATGGATCGGTGCCAACGGTATGAGCCATGTCCGCGGCGCCCCGACCCGAGCGTACCAGCTGTCCTCAAAGAGGGGCGCCTTCCACGTCTCGTTGAAAATCTGTCCGCCGCGCTGTGTGCCGTGCAATATCCAGCGAGCGACTTCCGAGGGGATGCTCTCGGTGCTTCCGACGTCGGCTGCGAGTTCGAGTATCTTTCCGAACTCCTTGCTCCCGCTCATCAGGGTTTCATCGATCCAGGCATCGATGGCTTGGCGCGTACCGGGGTCGACGTAGACATCGTCCTCGCGTCCGCGTTTGATCAGCACGAGAATGCGCGCTGCAGACTCGAGACCCCATCCGTTCGCACAGCGCGATTGCCGCCCACGTCTTGCCGGTGCCGGACGGGCCGGTGATGACGATGGCGTTCACCGCCCTGAGGCGCTTGACGATTGCTGCCCAGTTGGCGGGCTTAACGAAGGCATCCACTTCGGGGGCACTTGCCAGATAGCCGCCATGAGCCCGTATAGTGGCGACGAGATCCTCGCGGGTCCACACGCCAGGGCTGCTACCGCGCATGCGCAGCTTTGCTTCGCGATGCAGGCTCTCCCGGCACTGCGCATATGCACTACTTGGCACATGGAGCAGGTCGCCAAGCAGCAGGTCGATCTCGAACTCGACCTGCCGCTCGGATAGACCGGCCCAAATCGGGACTCGTCCTTCGGGGGCATTGGGAAGCGTCGAGTTGAGGCCCCCGGGAAAGTCTGTCTCGTTTGGCCAATCGTCAAAGTCGGATGCGATGATTCCGCGCAGCGTCCCACTGACATCGGCGCTGGTGATAAGCAGAAAGCGCTTCATCGGATCGTCGAGTAGCTCTCTTGCTGGCCGTCGCGAGGCGCCGTGATTGAGCAAATTCTTGAAGGCTGTCAGGTTCCACGGCCCGGTGTTGCGGAGCTTGACCTGAATGACGAGTTCGTAGCGTCCATTGGATGCGCCGGGCTGCACGCGCCCTGGCACCGCCGGATCAAGGTCAGCGGCGAGGTCTTCCTCATTGGCAGGTTCAAGAGTGATGCGATCCGCGAATTTTTTCGCGAGCATCAGGTCGATCGCGGCGAGGATCGAGACGTTCAGTTGATATGTGTAGCCATCCAGGGCGGCACCTGCACCAACACCGGAGATATCTCGACTACGGGAACGGCTGGGAGGATGCGCCATCTCTAACTGCCTCGTCTTACATTCGAATAGCGGACGCAGCTCAAGAACTGTGGGCAAGTCCAGAGAGCAGATGTTAGCAGGGCATCTGACATCAGATTTCAAATGCTCCAAGGAAGTCAGCCATCACCTCCGCGGCATGTCGCTGCCGCAATATACGGGCGTTCAGCAGTTCCGGGTCTGCGGACACGTCGGCCTCATCGTCTTCGAAGCTTGCGACTGCGACGGGCCCGTCGCGCAAATAGCTCTCGTCGGGATTGGGATCGCGGAAGCGAACCGCCAAGCGGGTAAGCGCCTCGCGGATCGCCTCGGCGTGCGGACCGGTCAGTGCCGCCCCGAATGCGGATTGCGCCGCACCGACGCCACCTTCCAGATTCTCGATGCAGTAGATCAGGTCGTGCGCGTCCTTCCGCTCGAACCTCTGGTCGAAGGCAAAGGCCTTGAGGCAGGTGAAGGTGACGATATCGGCGTAGCGCACGACCTCGGTGGCGCGGCCTTTGCCGTTCAGCAGGTCTGCCGTGATTTCGACGGTCCCGTGATGGTCGAACACCATGGAAGCGTGGGGGATATTCAAAGCCGAGACATTTCCGTCCGAAGGCAGTTCCTTGACCTTGCCGCCTCCAAGTTCCGGCGAGTCCGCCAGAAACTCGAGGATCATCGTCGTGCCGTCTTCGATCTCGGCGCGCCACCGCCAGGATTGCTTCGCGCCCTTGTCATTCTCGGCGCGCTCGAAGTTCATCGCCTTCAGATTTTCTTCTAGCGTGCTGTAGGCTTCGGTCGTCGTGAGGATGCCGACATCGACGACGATATCGACGTCGCCCGTACCCGCATGTTTCGGGACCTTTGGCGGCCTTGCTGTCACAAGGTAGCGCGGTGCGAGTCCGCCGACGAGGAATACCGAGTCCTTCCATGGCCCGAGCCCGCGCAAGAGCGTGACCAGCACGCGCTCGCACGCGTCGGTGACCATGTCCTCATAGCCGCTGATCGTCTGTGGCTTGGGCATTATTTATCCAGACATTCGCTACGAAGATGCATCGCCATTTCACGGGAACGGCCGGACGCCTGGAGCAGGTCGAGATAGACCTGCAGCGGCGGCGCGTAGCAGACGCCGTCGATCCGTTGGCCCACCGCGACATCGCGCCGGCTCTTCGTTTCGATGATGCCGAGATTCCACCCCTCCGCCACGGGCCGGGCGTCGAGATTCAGCAGCGCCTCGATCAGCTTCTGCCCGGGCTCGATCCGGCAACGGAGCTGCGAAATCGACGAGAGATAGGGCGCATAGATTTGAGCGGCGACTTCGCCGGTGACCGCATAGGCGGCCTTCGCCTCGTCGCACGCCTGATCGAGGCGCAGCGCCAGCTCCAGTGCGTCACTCCCTCTCGGAACATAGTAGCGCCGCACCGTCGGTGCCTTCTGATCGCTCGCATAGCTGGTCCAGGCTTCGAGAAGGGGCCGTGCGGCGCGCAGGCGACGCTGTTTCGACGGGCCCGCGCCCTGCACATCGACCCATTCGCGCCGTTCGAGTTCCGTGAGGGTCTCGGAAGCCGTGGCTGGCGAAACACCGCTCGCATCGGCGAGATCCTTCACGCCCAGCCAGTCCTGCCGCCTCTCATAGATTTCATGGAGTGCGCGCGCTTTTTGCCCCTGAAAAATGGAATCGAATTTCTTCGCCCCTTTTTTCGGAGCCGGTTTATCGAGAAATATAAATGCCTTTTTGCCCGGAATATAAAGCGAGCCTCCAAGGTCGAAATATCCGACGCGCTCTTCCCGAAAAATCTCGCGAGCGCCCGGAGAGATCGCACGGGCGACAAAAAAGGGAATAATTTCCCGATCGTCGCCGGAATTGCTGAGATGGGCCTGATTATTCCTAAGCTGCCAGATTGCTTCGCGGACATCGCGCGGGAAAAGCTGCGCCTTGATTTCGACGAGCAATAGGAGCGGCTGGCGGCCGATAAATGCGCCGATCAGGGCGTCAGCGCGGCCGCGAGGCCCGATTTCGACCTCATATCGCTCGATCTGCGCATGCGACTGAGGCAGCGCCAAAAGCGCCTCGAGAAGCGCATCGATCAATTCGCGCTCGGAATTTTCAAATTCGGCCATATTTTGTGTCCAGCAAAAATCAGCATAAAAGTGAATATTCGGAAAAACGTTGATATTTGCTGCGCAGAAAATTTGCATTAAAAAAATGAGAAAAATCTCGGCAGGGCGCTTTCCGCCGGATTGCCCGATTTAAGTCTAAAGCCCAAAACGCTTAAGCAAATCGCCATACTCATTGAGATTGAAAATGATGCCGCCCGCCAGCGGATCCGAAAAATCCCCGCCATCGGTGCCGCCATTGGACAAAAGGCCCGCCGCGAGCAAACTTTCGGCGATCGGCGTCTTCTCGCGCTGAACGCCATTGCTGAAGTTACGCAGCAATTCGAGATCTCCGGCATAACAGCGCGACACAATCGACGTCAGGCGCATCATCTTATCGTAATCCAGATCGCCGCGAATATGTGCCGCCACGAGATATCGTCAAACGCTGTAAGGCGGGCGATATGGGCGGCGATGAATGCAGCAATGCCAATGTCGCGGTCGAGACAGCGGCGGGCAAGGCCCGTTTCGAACGCTTTCGCGGAAAGAAGTAATCTCCGCTCCAATATGCTATGTATCGGACGGAGCGATCTTGGGGCGAGATGAACTTATACCGGCACAAGGAATGGGCAGCCTATCGTGCAGAGCAAATCAGGCTGCACGGTGGAGTATGTGCCCACTGCCTTCGCTCCGGCAACGAGGTCGTGCTTCAAGTCCATCATCGCGACTATGTCGCGGGACGCCTCCCTTGGGAGTATCCCTACGAGGAATGTGAAGTTCTTTGCAGAGGATGCCATGCAAAGGAGCACGGCGTTATCAAGCCATCGAAGGACTGGGTCCTTATCGGACATGACGATCTCGGCGGTTTAGACGGCGAATGCGAGCAATGTGGTCAGGCGCTGCGCTACGCCCACATGGTGTTCCATCCCAAATGGTGGGCAATGGTCGTTGGCGAAAAATGTTGCGATGACCTTACCGAGGGTACCGTAGGAACCGAGAGCCATGCCGAGTTCCTGAACTTTCTCGATCGAAGAAAGCGCTTCGTCGGTTCGAACAAATGGCAGGCTGAAAGCGACGGGAGCCTGTCCATCCGACGTAGCGGCATTGCGATCCTGATTGTTTCGACGGCTCCTGGGCAGTTTCGGTTTCACCTCGACGAAGTGCGCGGCAAGGTCGATCATCAGACGATGCTGGAGGCAAAGATCAGAGCCTTTGATTTCGTTGAAAGCGGAAAAGCGGCCGCTTATCTCGCCGAGCGGCGGCAAAAGGCCAAATCCGCCCGACATCGGAGCTCGTGATGGAACTCGACAATCCCGACGGCAAGGAGTTTGCGTCTTGGCGCAGTTACGACATCTATGCCGATCGAGTGCGCCATACAAGCCGGTACGTTTGGGACCCCGCAATCCAAGCCTTTCTGGCAACAGTCATCGCAACGATCGAGCAGCGTGATCAGACGCTGCACACTGGCCGCATCCTCTTTCGCGCGCAGCAGGGAGTCGAGGTCTTCGACCGGCATGATGAACAAGGAAACTGGATCGGCGAGTATACTTCAGGTTTCGGTGCAAAGCGGATGAAGCCGCTGGAACGCCGCGCGAAAGAGGGCCGAGCCAACCCGGCAGGCATCCCGGTCCTCTATCTCGGGAGCACGGCGGAGACATCCATTTCAGAAGTTCGACCTTGGGTCGGCGCAGAAGTCTCTGTGGCAAAGTGCAGAATCCTGCGCGATCTCAGGACGCTGGATCTGTCGCTCGGCCACGGACATAGTTCGTTCGGCGGTCTAAACATGGGCCAGATTATGGGAACTACGCCTATATCAGCGCCGGAGAAGAAGAGCGCCGTTTGGACCGATATCGACAACGCGTTCTCACGACCTGTCACCCTGTCTGACGATTCAGCCGACTATGTTCCGACCCAAATTCTCGCGGAGCTTTTCCGCGCGCAAGGTTATGATGCAATCGCGTACAAGAGCCAGTTCGGTGACGATGAGGGCTACAATATTGCGGTGTTCGATCCATCGGCGGTCGATGTGATCAGCTGCGCCCCTTATCGGGTAGAGGCAATCAAGGTAACTGCGGCGCAGTTTGACAACGACTGGTACAAGCACGTCGCTGGAGAGGAGGAGCTAAACCAGCTAGCGAACAGTACCGAAGAAGATCACCGACCGACCTGATGCGCGTCGCGCAACTTTGAAGAACGAGATCAGCCTGCGCGGCGCGCTGTGGTCTCGAGCTCGGCGATACGATCGCGGCAGATTCCATCAACGATCTCCGCGAGCCGCTTTACGCGCGCGCCGAGCCATTCAAGCTCCTCTGCTGATATGCTGTAATGCTTTGAGTAGCGCGCCTTGATGTACGCTTCCTTCAATTTCTCGAAACGAGAGCGGTCGGCCTTCACCTCTCGAGGCCATGCCTCGAACAAGCGCGCGTCAATCCGTTCAGCCTGCGTGCGCAGGAAGGCAAGATTATGAATGTGCGGTGTGTGCAGCGTGCCAACAAGCAATACACAGTGATAGTAGCTCTCGACAGCCTGATGAAGGAGAAACGCCGCTTTCTTGAAGCTCTTTCGATCCAGGTAGAACTTGTAACCCTCGATGAATTCCGTCGCGCCAGAGTACCACTCGTCAAAATATTCCTGCGCCATGTCGAGCGCCGCATGCGGCGTCATCGGCTTGGGTTCCGCAAGCTCCCTGCCATCGGCCTCGTACAGCGCGATCCCGTCACGAGCGACGTCGATGAAGAAATAGCGTCCCTGCGTCAGTCCGGCATTCACCTCGTCGAGACTGTGAACGATGAAGTTCACCGGCGTCCTTAGCCTCTTCGTCACCGACAATTCGCGAATAAGCCGGTCGTCGAGCTTCGACCAATAGTCCGCCCGATCGGTCAGCCGCTTGTCGTTGACGATGATCAGCAGGTCATAGTCCGATTGATAGCCCTTCGCCGTGTGCGGCTCGTCGACCCAGCCACCCCGCGCATAGCTGCCATAGAGGATGATCTTGGAAATCCGGCCCTTGCGCTTCCAATCCTGCGTCGCGAGCGCCAGCGCATCCTCGAATTCCTCAAAGATGATCTCGACGACGCGCTCGATCTCGCGTTGCTTGTGCGGGGGAAGATGTTCGAGGCTGCTCTGCATTAGGGTCACCCTAACAAGGTGGCGGCACCCTTGCACCCGGAAGATTGTTCCGATGCGCAAGGATGCCGCAAGATGGCTGCCGGTCAGTCGGCGGGTGTCCAGATGATCGCGAACACATCGTCGCGATCCTGCCCCGCGGCCCGCCCGAGATTGGCGTAGATGCGCCGCGGCCCGAACTCGGGGGTCGCGAGCGACAGCGAGACATAGGGACGCCCGGATTGCTCGGCGACGCGGATCCAGCCGGCACCGATTTCGACGCCATCGGACCAGACGCGATAGTCTGGCTGCACATCGCTCGCCTTGCCGCGGTTGGGGCGTATCTCGATCGGTGCCTTGATCGACAGCGTGATGAGCTGGCCCACAAAGCCCTTCTCGATGCTGCCGCTGACGATGCCGATGCTCGCCATGTCGATACTCCTGCTGATTTGCCCGGGACCATCCCTGGCGTGCAGCCGGGCAGGTCGGCGGCTGGAGGCGGGTGCGCATCCGAAGGGCCGAAGCGCAGCGGAGGAGCGAGGCTTGGCCTCGCTTGCGCAGGCGCCGCCGCCGACCAGATTGGCGGAGCGCTCTTGGGTGGGACCGGACGAACATCGAGAATGGAACTGCGATCAGGGCGAGCGACGATGCCCAGGATGTGTCGAAGCGGGAAAGAGGGCGGCATCGATGCAGATGCTTCCCGGCCTCATCGCGGCAACGTATAGGCCAGCTCTATCGGACGCGGTGCTTCTGAAGGCCCGCGCTCGAAGGTCGCAACTCTGCTGAACAGGATCGTGTCGATGCCGTGGCCCAAAGATACGCGCGCCCTCGTGCTGCACAATGCGAAGGCGCGCCAGGGCGAGCAGGCGCTGGTTCCCGTTCGCGAGCGCCTAGCTGCCGGCGGCCTGCTGGTGACGGTCGAACCGTTCGAGAGCCTGCCCGAAATAGCCCGCGACGTGACACGCCTGCATCAGACCGCCGATATCATCGTCGTGTGCGGCGGCGACGGCTCGATCTCATCCGCTGCGCCGGCAGTGATCGAGAGCGGCCTGCCGCTTGGGATCATTCCCGCCGGCACCGCGAACGATCTGGCGCGCACCCTGTCGATCCCGCTCGATTTCGCGGCGGCGGCCGACGTCATTGTCGAGGGTCACAGCCGCCGGATCGATGTCGGCACGGTCAATGGCCATGCCTTCTTCAATGTCGCGAGCATCGGGATCAGCAGCGAGCTTGCGCAGAAGCTCGATCCGGCGATCAAGAAGAGGTTGGGCCGCCTCGGCTATGCTGTCGCCGCGTTGCGCGTCATCCTGGCTGCCCAGCGGTTCCGGGCGAGAATCCGCGAGAAGGGCGAGTCGAGGACCGTGAGCACCTACCAGGTCGCGATCGGTAACGGGCGTCTCTATGGCGGAGGCAATGTCGTCGAGGAAAATGCCGCGATCGATGACGGCACGCTCGATCTTTACAGTCTCGAGGTCAAAAACCTCTGGAAGCTCGCCCTCATGCTTCGCGCCTTCCGCTCCGGCACGCATGGCGCGTGGAAGGAAGTGCGCACCGCCAAATGCGTCGAGTTCGATATCGAGACGCGGCGGCCGATGCCGGTGAACACCGACGGTGAGATCGTCACCGCGACGCCGGCGCACTTCCGGATTCTGCCTCGAGCGATATCGGTGCTCGCCCCGTGCGAATGCCCGACCGCCGCACGGCAATTCCCGCTCTATCACCATTGAGCCGAGGACTGGCGACCCGGCGCGAAGCCCTTGTGAGAAGGACGATTTTGCCGTAACTCGCGAAGCGCGGGCCGGGCCCCTCTGACGGTCGTACAGCGACGACCGTGATGTCGGACCGCATCGAGCGACGCTCGGTGCAATTGTCTGCGTTCTCATCGATCTGCACCTTCGCGCGACCGGTTCAGTGGCAGCATCGCTGAGGAAGGGCATTGGACATGGAAGGCTTGGTCACCCTGTTTCAGGATCCCGCGGTCTGGGCAGCACTGCTCACTCTCGTGGTGATGGAGATCGTTCTCGGGATCGACAACCTCATCTTCATCTCGATCATCTCGAACAAATTGCCCGAAGCCCAGCGCCAGAAGGCGAGGCGCATCGGCATCTCGCTCGCGCTGGTCATGCGCCTAGCCCTGCTGTCCGTCATTGCCTGGCTCGTCGGGCTCACCGCCATCGTCGTCGACTTCGGCTTGCAGGGCGCGCCGGATGCCTATGGAAAACCGAGCTTCGAGACCGCCTTTTCCTGGCGCGACATCATCCTGATCGCGGGTGGCCTCTTCCTGATCTGGAAGGCGACCTCGGAAATCCACCACAATGTCGATCCCAACCCCAACGACGACGTCTTCAATGCGGGCAAGAAAGCGCTGACCTTCGGATCGGCAATCGTCCAGATCCTGCTGCTCGATCTCGTTTTCTCGGTGGATTCGATCCTGACCGCTGTCGGCATGACCGAACATCTGCCGATCATGGTGATCGCGGTAGTATCGGCGGTCCTCGTCATGCTGCTCGCGGCCGACCCGTTGGCCAACTTCATCCGCGACAATCCAACGGTCGTGATGCTGGCACTCGGCTTCCTGCTGATGATCGGCGTCGTTCTGATCGCCGACGGCTTCGGCGCCAAGGTGCCGAAGGGCTATATCTATACTGCCATGGCATTCTCGGCCGGGGTGGAAGGACTCAATATCTGGGCGCGGCGCCGACGTGAGCGGGTCGCGCTTGCAAGAGCCTCGGGCGAAACCGCCGAGACGAAATAGTCGCAGTCCTCCAGCACCGAGGCTGTTCTATCGTCGTTTCCGGATAATGGACTCGATCTGGATCTATCTCGGTGCAGTCGGCTTGCATGCCGCTGCGGCAAGGCTATGCTTTGAAGTGCATCGGGCAAGGCGCACGGTGCCAGGCGTGAGAACCTGCTTAGAATTATTGATCTTTTCCATCCTGCCGGGTGGCCGCTGCGCATGTCCAAGCCTCCGGGCTAAAGGCGGCGGCGCTTGTTCGCTAAGCAAGTTCTCAACGCCCGGCTTGCCGCCTTCGTTCGCGACGGGAGGCGGCAGGAATGGACTTCGAGGACAAGGACAGCGATCGGCCGGGCATTGCCGGAAGCGATCCCTTGCCGCCCGACGACTGGGAACGGAACGGCCGCGCGGCCCGGATCGAAGCCATTTATGCCGAGCACCGTCCCCAGATTACCCGCTTTTTCAGGAGCCGAGCGCCGACGCAGGATGTCGGCGACCTGGTGCAAGAAGTGTTCAGCCGGTTCGCAAGCGCGCGCGGCGGTCTCGCGTCACTGGTCGAAGGGCCCGGCGCCTATCTGGTGAAAAGCGCGCGCATGTTGCTCGCGGAATATGCCCGCGCCGACGGACGGCGTCATCGCTCGCAGCACGACAGTTTCGGGGACGAACATGAGGGCGCCAGCGACCCCCATGACGCGCTCGAAGCGCGCGACGTCCTCCGGCGGGCAGAAAGAGCCATTTCGAGGCTATCTCCGCTCACGCGCGAGATTTTCCTGATGCATCGCTTCGAAGGACTCCGCTATCCCGAGATCGCTCGAATCAAGGGAATCAGTGTGAAGACGGTCGAAAGCCACATGACCAAAGCCCTTGCCGCCATCAAGCGCGCGCGGGGCAAGCAGTGAGCCGCGCCGAAAGCGACGCCACCGCCTGGCTCGACAAGATGATGGGCCCCGACGCTGACCAATATCGGGCGGCGTTCGAGGACTGGCTCGCGAAGCCGGGCAACGCCAAGGCCTATCAGGAAGCCCGCGACAACTGGACCTGGGCCGGCGACATGTCGCCAGCCAGGATCGAGGCCGATGCGCGCGAGGACGCGCGATCCGGCGAGCCCGGCGGGCGGCGATGGGCCTTTGCGACAATATTGGCCGCGGTCATTGCGCTCGGTTTCGCCTGGTATCTGGTCGGCGGCGGCCGGGATCAGCCAATCGTCGCGACCAACTCCACACCGGGAGAAGACAGGCTTGCCGACGGAACGCGGGTCACGCTCATGGACGGCGCCCGCATCGAGACGCGCTTCACCGAAGGCGAACGCCGGGTCATCCTGCACGGTGGCCGTGCGCGGTTCGAAGTAGCCCATGACGCATCGCGTCCCTTCCTCGTCGAGGCTGGCGATTCCGTGACGCGGGCGCTCGGCACAATATTCGAGGTCGATCTGCGCGCCGATGTTCCACGCATCGCGCTCGTCGAAGGATCGGTTGAAGTGCGGCGCCTTGAAGGCGGGAAGGCCCTTCGCCTGCGTCCGGGCGAAAGCGCCGAAGTCCGCTCGACCGGTCCCCAGCCGGTTGCAAGCGAGGCGGCTGGCGCTCCCGCTAAATCGCTTTGGGCCGACAATCTCCCGCTCGGCGCTATCCTTGACCGGGCGGGCCGGGAGCATGGCGTCACGATCAGGCTTGCCGATCCGGCGCTCGCATCGCTGCAGGTGACGGGACGCTTGGACATGACCGATGCCCGAACGCTCGCCCTGAAGCTCGGGGCTGCGCTCGATCTCAGTGTCGAACTGGCAGCAGACGGCCCCATCCTCGCTTCCAAAACGCAATAGGAAGCGCACGAAAAACCCATAGGGTGTTCGGACACCCCGTCATTTTTTCCCTTCAGACGGCCAAAATCGGCCGCACGGGAGGGATAGATGACGATGAAATTTTTCGCCGCCGTTTTGGCATCGGGCGTTTCGGCGACGGCACTTTATGCGCCGAGCGCTTGTGCGCAAGCCAGCCAGCAGAGCTATGATATCGAGGCTCAGCGCCTCAGCGACGCGCTCCGAAAATATTCGGACATTTCCGGCCGCGAGGTCGTCGCGGCGTCCAGCCTGCTCGAAGGGCGCCGAAGCACCCGTGTCCGCGGACGTCTCTCAGCCGACGCTGCCCTTTCGCGTCTCCTGACCGGCACGGGCCTGACCATCGAACTCGTCGAGGGTGCCTGGGTGCTTCGCTCGGGAAACGTCGCTGCCGAGCCGACTGGATCGACTGACGAGGCCCGCGAAGCGATCGTCGTCACCGGTTCGCGCATTCGCGGCGCCGGACCGGTGGGCTCTCCCGTTGTCAGCATCGATCGCGATGCGATCGAAAAGAGCGGCCTTTCCACCGTTCAGCAAATTCTGCAGTCGCTTCCCCAGAATTTCGGAGGGGGTTCGAACGAAACCACCACCGGCGCGACGACCCGCAACGGCACCGGCAACGACGCAACGCTCGGCTCCAGCATCAATTTGCGCGGTCTCGGCACATCGTCGACGCTGGTGCTGATCGATGGGAGCCGGCCCGCCCTCGGCGGCGTCGGCGGCCTGTTCACCGACATCTCGCTCATACCGATGAGCGCCGTCGAGCGACTGGAGGTGCTGACCGACGGCGCATCGGCCATCTACGGCGCCGATGCCGTTGCGGGGGTCGTCAATGTCCGGCTCCGCAATCGTTTCGAAGGCGCCGAGACCATGCTGCGCGCCGGGACGGCTGACGGAGACATGACAGAGGTCCAGTTTAGTCAGCTTCTGGGCAAGGCTTGGAGCGGCGGGCGGATTGTCCTCGCCTATCAATTCTCGGAGCGCGGATCGCTGGCGGCAGCGACGCGCGATTTCGCCCGCGAAGATCTGCGGCCCTTCGGCGGGCCGGACTATCGTTCGCTCTATGGCGTCCCCGGCACGATCCGCGCCGCCAACAACCAGATATTCGGCATTCCCGCCGGCCAGGACGGGCGCAATCTGACGGCAGCCCAGCTTTTGCCCGGAGTGCAGAACCGGCGCGACCAGCGGGCACCCAGCGACATTTTGCCCCGCCAGCGCGTGCACAGCCTTTATGCCTCGGGGGAACTCGACCTCACGGACACGCTGACCTTCCGGGCGAGCGCACTGGCCGCCGAGCGCCGCTATCGAAAGGTCAACAACAGCAACTTCCTCCGCACCGTCCGCGTTCCGATTACCAACCCGTTCTACGTCGACCCGATCGGCACCAACCAGCCCGTCACCGTTCTCTACAGCTTCGTCAACGACCTCGGCCCACAGATCAATTCGGGGCAGGTTCGCGCCATTTCGCTGTCGAGCAGTCTCGAGCAGGAAATCGGTCCGTGGCGCGTCTCACTCGGCGGGGCCTATGGCGCGCAGAAGGGCAAGGCCTATACCGACAATGTCTTCAACAGCGCGCGGCTAGCAGCAGCCCTCGCCGACACCAACCGGGCCACCGCCTTCAACGTGTTCGGCGACGGAAGCGCCAACAATCCGGCCACGATCGCGGCCATCCGTGGTCATTATAATACGATCGACGACTTCCGGACATGGTCCGCGGCCCTGCGCGCCGACGGCCCGCTGTTCGCGCTCCCTGCCGGGGACGTCCGGCTGGCCGCAGGCGCCGAGTATCGCCGCGAGGCCTATGACTATTTCGTCGACAACGACCTCAGCACGCTGACGTCCAATGCGGCGCCCTACCCCGGCCTCCCCGGCCCGCGGAAGGTGAAGTCCGTTTACGCAGAGCTGCTCGTCCCGATCTTTGGCGCCGACAATGCGATCCCCGGCTTCCGCAAGCTCGATCTGACGCTCGCCGGACGGATCGAGGATTACAACCAGTTCGGCCGCACCGAGAATCCGAAGGCGGGTATCCGCTGGGAGCCGATCGACGGCATCGCCTTGCGCGCTTCGTACGGGACCTCGTTCCGCGCGCCGCTGTTCGATGAGCAGCTCGGCGAGAATCTGTCGCTGTTCACGACGACGACGGTCGCCAACCCGGCATCATCGACGGGAACGTCGAACGTCCTCGCGCTGTTCGGCTATGCACCGAACATCCGGCCCGAGAAGGCAACCACCTGGACTGCCGGGTTCGACATTGCGCCGACGTCGATCCCGGGGCTCAAGGCGTCACTCACCTATTATGACGTCGACTATCGCGATCGTATCGGCACGGTGACCGAGGATTATCTTCGCTTCCTGACCCGGCGTGATCTGTTCGGCGGCGTCGTCACCGACAATCCGCCGCTAGATCTCGTCCAGTTCTATTTCAACAAGCCGACGTTCAATAATCTGATCAACATCACACCGAACCAAGTGGTCGCGATCCTCGACGGGCGGACGCGTAACCTCGCGCGCGAACGCCAGCGCGGGATTGACTTCGATCTCGGCTTTACCCCCGAATTCGTGGGCGGCGTTCTCGACCTCGGGATCGGCGGGACACACATCTTCTCGATCAAGCGGCAACTTACGCCGGGCGCGACCAGCAGCGACTTCGTCGGCCTCTTCGCGAGCCCCGTCGAATGGCGGCTGCGCGGTCGGATGGGATGGTCGAAGGGCGGCTTCTCCGCCAATGCCTTCGCCAACTTTATCGACGGCTATATCAATCAGGTCGTGACGCCGATCGAGCATGTGTCCTCCTGGACGACGATCGATCTCAGCGTATCGCAGAGGATCGGCGGTGCCGGGGGCGAAGACGGCCGCGGCCTCCAGCTGGGCCTCAGCATCCAGAACCTGTTCGACCGCGACCCGCCCTATGTGAACAACCGCAGCAACACCTCGGCGCTCGGCTATGATCCGGAGAAAGCCAATCCGCTTGGCCGGATGATTTCGGTCCAGGCGCTGATTCGATGGTAAGCCGCGTCGCACTCGCACTTTCGTTGCTGGCCGTTCCTTTAGGGGCGGCCAGTCAGACGACGTCGCGCGGGATTGCCGAGACCGCCGATCTGTCGGGGCTCACTGCATCGCCCGATGGACAATGGCTGGCGTATCGCGTCGAGCGGCCGTCGACGACGACCAACCGGATCGATGTAGACTGGTATGTGGTTGCGGCCCACGGTCACGCAGCGCCGCGTGCGCTCGGTCGCACCGGCGAGGCATGGTGGGATGATGCCGGCGTGGTCGTCGGCGGTGAAGCCAAATGGTCCTCCGATAGCAAGCGGCTGGTGGTGCGCGCGCTCGTCGACGGGCGGATATCACTTTGGTCGACTTCGCCCGAAGGTTCGGGATTCCGCGAGACAGCAGGCGGTGCGGGCGACGTCGAGGCCTTCGCCTTCGCGCCCGACGCACGGCTCATCGTCAAGGAAGGGCCTTCGCGCGACCTGATCGCAAAGGCCGAGGATGGGGAACGTCTGGACGGCATCTATGTCGACGGGACCGTCGACCTCGGACAGCCGCTCTATCGCGGCGCTCTCATCAACGGCCGCCAAGCCACGCAGCGCTTCTCGAATGACTGGTTCGATCGCGCGCCGCTGTTGGCGGGCGCGCCGCGCGCATTTTCCTCCGCAGGATCCGACGGCGACACGCGCCCGGCGACCGAAGCCGAAATAGCTCTGCTTGTTCCGGAGAAGCACCCCGCCCTGCTCGGCAAAGGCGACCTGCCCGAAGGATTGGCGCGGGCCGCGGCGCAACAGGACATCTGTCTGGAGCGTATCGGCTGCGCGGTGGAGAGCCTGCGTCTGTCCTGGTCGACGAGCGACCGCAACGGGTCTCATTATCTCGCAGTCCACGATGCGTCGTTTCGGCAGACAATCTATCGCCTCGCACCGGGCCAGAATCGCCTCGTCCGCATGGCTTCGTCGGACGGCCAGCTTTCGGGCGGGCGTTATTATTTTCAGCCGTGCGCCGCCGCCGGCCCGGCCCTGTTCTGCGTGGAGGCGGCACCCGCCGTGCCTCCCCGCCTCGTCCGTATCGACAGCGCCGGCAAACGCCGCGTGGTCGACAGTCCCAATCCCAATCCTGACAGCGACGGGCTCCTTGCCGAAACGCTCGCTTGGCAGGTGAGCGGCAGCCGTGCGTCGGGCATTTTGATCCGCCCGAAGATCCCCGGGCGGCTGCCGCTCTTCGTCACCTACTATCGTTGTAACGGCTATCTGCGGGGCGGCGTCGGCGATGAATGGCCGCTGCGGGCGTTGGCCGCGAACGGGATCGCGGCGCTGTGTATCAACGGCCTGCCAAGCGCCGAGGGCGGTACACGACGATACCAAGCCGGCCTCGACGTCGTGAAGAGCGCCGTCGATATGCTGGCGGCACGCGGCCTCATCGATCCCGACGAGGTCGGGATGGGCGGCTTGAGCTTCGGAAGCGAGGTGACCATGTGGGCCGCAACGCACAGCAAGCTTCTGAAGGCGGTATCGATCGCATCGGTCCAGATGGAACCGGGATATTATTGGTTCAACGCGCGCCCGGGCCGCGAGACATTCTCGGACAATGTTCGCAAGGTCTGGGGGCTGGGCTCGCCCGATGAAAGCCCGTCGGAATGGAGCAAGGTATCGGCTGCGCTGAACGCGGACAAGATCGACGCGCCTGTGCTCATGCAGCTCCCCGAGCAGGAGGCGCGTCTTTCGGTCGAGCTGTTGAGCAAACTCGCGACGAGGCGCATGGGCGAAATGCACATCTTTCCGATGGCGCCGCACATCAAGGTCGAGCCGCGGCAGAAGCTTGCGGCCTATCAGCGAAATCTCGACTGGTTTCGTTTCTGGCTGAAAGGAGAGATTGATCCCGACCCCGCCAAGCGAGAACAATATCGCCGATGGCGGCAATTGGGTCAGCCCGTTCCGGCCTCGACCGCCCTCACCCAACGCTCGACGTCGGCGATCTCGATCAACCGGAAATAGTCGAAATTGCCGTCGGCGAGATCCCGCCCGAGATATGCCTCGATCGCCGATCGGTCGAGGAGCCCGTGTTGGGCGAGCCGCCCTTCAAGAAGCAGCTCTCCAATTTCCCGTCGCTGTCTCGAATAGGCTGCGGCGACGAGAGACTCGAGGCGCCCTTTTCCTCGCCGCCAGACGATCTCGGGAGGCAGATTGTCGGCGAAGGCCGTTCGTGCGACCATCCGGTCGCGCCCTCGCTCGAACCAGGTCCAGCTTGGAACCGAGAGACAAAATTCGACGACGGGTTGCGAGAGTAAAGGCGCGACGACGTCGCGTCCTCGCCAGCGCATCGGCCGATCGAGAAAGTCGATGATGCGCCGGATCGATTCCACATGATTGCGCTTCGCCTGCGACGCGTCGACCATCCCCTCGTCCCACGGATGGGCCGGCGGCCGCACGGGCACATTCGCTTCGTTCAGAAAGCTGGTGTCACGGCGCCAGCCAGACCGCGGCCCCTGTCGCCAGGCGCGCCACGCGAGGCGCGCCGCATTCCAGATCGTGGTATCCGCAGCCCGGGCGCGATCGCGAAGTGCCCGGATGGCGGCGGGACCGGGACCGAGCGTGCCAAAGGCATCGACGATCGGCGCCACCGTTCCGTCGAAGGCGAAGATATTGTCGCCGCCCACGCCGCTGAAGATTGCCTCGTCACGCTCGGGGAGTGCTTCCGCAAAGGCCCGGTCGATGCCGCCCAGGACGCTATAGGCCGCAGGCCTGAAGCCGGGATCAGTCAGTGGAGACACGAGGTCGACGGCGCTCGCGTCGTGCAGCTTTTCGACCAGCTCGATGCGGCATCGATCTGCTACAGCGCGCGCGAAGCGACGTTCATCGCCGTCGGCCCCCGGCGTCGCCAGCGTGATGGCTCTGAAGTCTGCCTTTGCGGCCGCGAGAGCAGCAGCGACGATGGAGGAATCGAGACCGCCAGACAATTCGAGAACGGTCTTTGGCCGCGACCTCGTCCAATCACCTACACAGGCGATGATGCGCCGCCGCAGTTCGGGAGCCAGCTGGCGCGCGGAGCCGCGGCGCTGTCGAGCCACATGGTCCCACGGCGACCAGGTGGATTCGACGAACGCCTCCCGCCCGTTCCAAATGAGCCGCGACCCCGGCAACAGCTCGGATACGCCGGCGATGCCGGTTCGGGCGGAGCGCAGATTGACATAGGCCAGCGTTTCGGCTGCGAAAACCCAGTCGACGAGCCGGGGCGGCGCGAGCTCGTTCAGGAGTTGGGGACGGGACGCGCACAGGATCGAGCCGCCGACGCGAACCCAGTAGAGCGGATTTCCGGTCAGGGGAGCTCTCTCGACCTCCACCTCGGTCGGACGGACAGTGAACGACAGGAAATTGCCCCAGCCCGGCGCCGGGTCGCCTCCCTTGTCATCGGCTCCGCCGCCGACGAACAGATCGCCAATGACCAACCTTCCGTCGGCCAAGGTCCGCCAGGAGACATCACCACCCGCAAAGACCTGCAGCTGCGGTACGGCGCCGATCGCCAGAAGACCTTGGCGCTCGGCCAGCCCGGCGAGGTCGCAATCGCGCTGCGCTGCGCCGAGAATGGCGAGAATTCCTCGTGTCATCGGACCGCGAGGATCGGCGTATAGTTGCCGGCGTCCGCCGCTGTGCCGGTCAGAACGCACTCTTCCGACTGGAGCCAGCAATGCGCCGCAAACGGTCCGAGCCGCACACCGAACACGAGGGTGGCGCGAAGCCCTTGCGCCAGCAGGATCCGGTCGAGCGCGAGCGCATCGATCAGGCAGCGCGGAGCAACGGGAATGATCCAGCGACAGGAGGCATAGCGCGCGGCAAGATTCGCAGCGGTCGCGGGGTCTTTGCGGGCGCCCGCTTTCGCGCGGCCCAAGTTGGCGACGGTCGCGGCAATGCGTTCCGGACGCATGGCGGCCTTCGCCCAGCGAAGCGACCGGGCGGCGGCAAGCGCCATGGACGGACTGAACCCTTCATCCGAAACTGCAGCCAGATCGCGCGCCGGCACCTCGACCCGCGTCATTTCGATCGACCGGGGCCCCTCGCACCTTGCGAGGAACCCTGTATCGACGAGCCGCGTCATCGCCTCGCTGTCGTTCGCCTCGCCGCTGCGCAACCGATCGAAGGCCGCGCGGTCCTCACCGCGCAGGGCTAGATATTTATCGCGGGCGAGATCGAGAAAGACGAGCTCGCCGCCTGTTTCGCAAAATCCCGTTCCCGGCGCGAGTTGCCAACCCATAGACACCTCTGGAAGCATGGGAGCCGCGCCGGAAGCGCGGCTCCCGGCTGCCCGGTCAGTCCTGCTGCAGACCGGCCCAATGCTCGCGGCCGCCCATTTCGATGGGCAGGCCGATGTCGCCGGCGGTGTCGGCGGTGACATTGCCGAGTTCGACGAGATCGTTGGTATCGCGTTCCATTGACCATTCCTTTCCGTGGCGAGCAAGAAGCGCAGACCGGGAGCCGGCAATGCCGACCCCCGGGGATCACGGTCAGTCCTGGCGGAGACCGGTCACCTCGAACTTGCCGCCCTGCTCGATGCCGAGCGGCACGTCGCCGGCGGTGTCCGTCGAGACGCTGCCGAGTTCGATCAGTTCATTGGTTGCGCGTTCCATGATCGCTACCTCCATGAAGCCGCGGAATTGCGGCGCTTTCGAAGCTAGGGAGGACGCGCCGTATAGGAATTTAATACGACTCATATTCTCCGAATATTATCCAGCGGCTCGGAGCGGCGCCGGATTTCGGCGGCGACACGGCCCGCATGCGACGCACGGCGGCGATGGAAGCGTGTGATTTTGCTGCGCAAAGCGCTCCACCGACCGAACCGGTAATCATCCGCCATTGACGTAAGCGCATCGCTCGCGACCCCGTCGACGCGCGCCTCCAACGTGCGAATTGTCATGCTTCGCTCGACACAATTGATGATCGAAGCGCGAAGTTCGCCATTGCTGCTGCCTATTGCGATGGTCCGGAACAGGCTTTCAATACCCTCCGGATAAGATGGGTGAGTCGCAAGATCTACGAGTCCGCCAGGCAAGTCGGATCTTGGCGTCCTTCCTTTGAGCGCCAACAAAAGAAGCGCCCCGGTCCACCAATAGAGGTCGACGAGGTCTGCCTCGCTGAGCAGCGGCTGCCGGAAGCCCTCCTGGTGCCAGCTCTCGATGATCCGCTCGCCCGAAAGGCGGTACAGGGCGTCGCGGACCGGCGTGGCGCTGGATGCCAGTGACTTGGCGAGCTGCGCTGCCTCGAGCCGCGTCCCCGGCGGGTAGGTCCCCGCCAGGATACGCGCCTTCAGGTCGAGATAGACTCGCTCCATTGTGGCCCCGGGGCTCATGCCGCCAGCGTCCCGCCCTCGCCCGCCGACCGTTGATCGCTGATATAGTCGGCGAGAAGCGCTTGTTGATCGGGGCGAAGGGCATCCACCGCCGCGATCGGGTCGGGAGGATAGCCGCGAAACAGGATCGAAGGACATTGGCCCTCGAAATTGCCGAGATTGGGCCGATGCTGGACATAGCCGGTCAGGGCGGCGAGCTCGGGTGGAAAGTCCTTCGCGATCTCGGGCGGATAGGCGAGCCATTGATTTTCGTATGGCTTGAGCCAGCCGAGGCAGTAGCTGATGATGATCCCGCGTCGCACCGATGAACTGCGATTGCCGCCGGCCCCGTGCAGCGTGGATCCGAGGAAGACGATCGCATCCCCCGGCTCCGCCTCGGCGATGATCGCCTCTTCCGCCGGTTCTTCGACAAGCGCCTCGATCCCATGGCTGCGCGGCCAGATGAGCGTGGCACCATTTTCCGCAGTGAAGGATGTGAGCGGCCACATCACGTTCACGAGATACTCGACCTCGCCGAGCGCGCCCTGCCACATATCCTGATCGCGGTGCGGAAATTGAGCGAGGGCCCCGGGATGGAGTTCGATCGCCTGGGCGAGATTGAGCTGGATGCGATCGCACCAGTCGCCGAGCGCGGCCTCGGCCAGCGCCAGGATCGAAGGGTTCATCACCAGCGCCCCGACATGGGGTGAGCGGATAAGCAAGCGGCCGAAGCGCTTGGTCCGTTCGCCGTAGAAGCCGCCTTCGCAAAAGGGGGTGGCAGCATAGCGCGGATCGAGGTCGCGACCGATCGCCGCGACGAGATCGGCGGGTGCTGCCGAGCGAACGATCGCATAGCCATCGTCCCGCAGGGCCTGCATTGCCGGCGAGCATGGTTGGCCGGCAGCGGCCAGATCGGGGTTGGTCATCATGATCCGGCTCCCTTCAGGCTGCGTTGGCTGCGACGGGCTCACCCGCTCGATCGGCGATGATGCCTGACGCTTCGAGCTTCGCCGGTGTGCCCGCATCGATCTCGATCCGCAGCGACGTCAGCGCGCGGCCGTCATGCAGAGCCGGCTCGCCGAGCGCCCGGCAATCCCATCCGAAGGTCCGGATTTGTGCGAACCAGTCGATTTCCGCGACGCCGGTGTAGGAGCGGATGCCGTTGGCGAGCGCGAAGTCCACGAGACCGACGAGAAGCGTATCTCGCGCCATGCGGCGCTGCCGTGCGCCGATCCCGGGCGACAGGCAGAAGCGGGTGATCTCGAAGATGTCGGGCCCCGACGGCACGGCGCCGTCGACCAGGGTCGGGAAGATGCCGTCGAGAAGCGCCGGCCGCGTGGTCGGAAGCAGGCGCGCCGAAGCGAGATGCCGGCCCGCGGGATCGCCGACAATCAGATAGGTTGCGTGGGGATCGTCGAAATGATCGATCTCGAACCGGTCGGCGAGCACCGGCAGGTCCCATTTGAGAAGATCGATGAAGACGCGCTTGCGCGCCTCGAACATCGCGCGAAGCAATTGATGCTCATGGGCGCGATTGGAATGGTCGATAACGAACAACATGGATGCCTCCTTTGAAAAGAGGCCATCCAATTGAACGGCTTTTTGCCCCCGCACCATAGCATGATCGGGGGGTGCCGGTTAAAAAAGTTCAGCGCTTGGCGATATCCTCGTAGCTGAGGTCGCCGGCATAGAGCGCCCGGACCGTCAGCGTGATGCCGCCATTCGCCTCATAGCGCTGCCGCGCGTTACGAAGATGCTCGCGAACCGTGTCGGGGCTGAGATCGAGGATGCGCCCGATCTTCGGCCCGCTGTTGCCCTTGGCCGCCAGGATCAGGCATTCGCGCTGTCGGTCGGTCAACCGCGGCCCGACCTGCGCGAGTTCGGGATTGGCGAGCAGGCGCGCGGCCTCGAAGGCGGGGCCCCCGATCATGCGGGCAAAGAGCAGCGCCCGGTCGTTTGCCGGCATCCCTGGCCTCCAGGCGAACGATACCGAACCATGGATCTCGCCGGGGACGTGCGCCGGGATGGTAAGGCCATCCCCGATGCCATGGCGCTGCGCTTCGCTCAGGATCAGCTCGTCTTCGGGCCGTTCGCCGGCGAGCGGCTTCATGTTGCGCCAGAGGAAGCCTTCGAGGCTGCGATGGCTTGCACGATGCACCGGGTCGGTCAGACCGAGGCCGCGGTCGTCGAACCATCGTGCCCAGTCCTCGGGATAATTGTGGACCCTGACGCCGCGATCGGGCGCCGCCAAAAAATCGATATGATGGCTGAGCGCGAACCAGGAACAGCCCATGCGAACGCAGGCTTCGTGCAACAGGTCCGCGAGACCGGCTGCATCCTTCACGCGCGTGACGTCGAGCGCAAAGGCATGCGCAGCGTCCATCGTCGGCATTGCGACCCTTGGCAGCGGCCGGTGGTCGTCGCCAAGTCGGCCGACCGTCGCTGCTCCTCGTCATGGCCCGCGAACGCTGCCCTCTCAATGGGCGTCTCGCCGGCGACGGGTGATCGCCGCTGGTCGGAGCGATCGAATATTCTGCAAATTTGCGGATGTTACAAAAATATTTCAAACATATTCGCGAAATAGCCCCAGATTGAGGCTATTTCGCCGGAATGCGCGCAAGGCCCAGCCAAACTCAGGGTTTGCGCCTGCGGAAGTCCCAGATGGGAAGGCCCAACTCGGCCGCTTTGTCCGCAAGATTGTCCTGAATGCCGGTGCCGGGGAAGAGGATGATGCCGACCGGAAGGGCTTCCAGCATGCGGTCGTTGCGCTTGAACGGCGCTGCCTTGCCATGGCGATTCCAATCGGGGCGGAAGGCCACCTGGGTCACGCCGCGCGTGTCGGCCCAGCAGGCCGCAATGCGTTCGGCGCCCGTCGGCGTCGCGCCGTGAAGCAGGATCATGTCGGGATGGCGTTCCTTCGTCCGATCGAGCGCGTCCCATATCGTCCGATGATCGTCGACATCCGCGCCGCCCGTGAACAGGATGCGGGTCCCCTCGGGGAGAAGCGCGGCGGCCTTCTGCCGAAGCCGCGCATCGAGAAAATCGCGGCTGTCGATCATCGCCGCGGTCATCGAGCGGTGCTGCGCCCGCGATCCCGCTCGCGGAGTCCAGGCCTTGCGGCAATGAAGCCGGAATTGCTCGGCGGCATGCTCGCGAAAGAATTCCATCGCGTCGCGCCGTTCGATGAGGCTGATCCCTTGTTGAACGAGGCGTTCGAGCTCGACCGATCGGATTTCGCTTCCGTCCTGCTCGCGCTGGGCGCGCCGTTGCAATTGCTCATTGTCGTCGAGACCGCGCTCGACCCGCTCGCCGGCGCGATGAAAGATATTGACCATATTCCAGAGCAGGTCTTCGAGATCGGGCTCGATCCGTGTCTCCTCGAGGCAGCTCGCGAGCGCGTCGAAGATGTCGGCGACCGCGCCGGACGCGAGGCGCGCATCGGGAAGCGGCCGTGGGTCGGGTTCGTCGTCATAAGGGCGATATCCAAAGAGCTGCATCTCCTGGAGCAGTAAATGCGTGGCGCCGGTTTCGGCAGGATCGTCGGCGGGATGGGCGTGACTGGCCATGATCGTCTCCATTCGGGTTTCGCCGCGCTCGCACGGCCTTCGCGGCGACGACCCGCAGCGTCCCGCGGCGAGCTGCACCGCGGCCCTTCGGGCCACGGCCGGAGCCGAAGGCGGAGGATGGCGGACGAAGGCTATTTTGCTTCGCGATGCAAAGGGACGCGAAGCGGCCCGGCGGAAAAGAGCCGCGCGGCCGCCATTGCGGGGTCGCGGCGGGTCGCTGCAGTCGCCCTCTTGCGAAGGCCGGAGCGCGGACACGCGGATGCGCGCGACTGCAACCCGCTCCACCCGCCTCCTGCCGGCCGCTTGCAAACGCTCACAGAAGCTGCGAGCAGTCCGCCAACAAAAGTTGCGACCGGAGCGAAGAGACCATCCGGGACCGGCCGAGCATCATGAGATCGGCGTTGAAATCGCCCCGCTCCGCCTCGAGCGCAACGACCTTGATCCCGTGCGGACGGGCTCGGTCGGACAGGAGCGAAATGGCCGCCTCGCCCGCGGGGTCGTCATCGCGCGCGATATAGAGACGTTCCAGACCGCGGGGGAAGGCAAGCGCGCCGAGATGCGCTGCGGAAAGCGCAGCGATCATCGGCATTGCAGGGGCGACCTGGCGAAGCGACAGGATCGTTTCGAGTCCTTCGCCCGCCGCCATCACGGCCGCCGGAGCGCCGAAACGAACGCCGTGACCGAGAAGCTGTCCCATGGCCCGGCGGGGAAAGGCGACGGGAGCCTTGGTGCTGCCCGCACTATCCAGCCAGGTTCGATGGACACCAGTGATACGCCCTGCTTCGTCCGTGACACCTGCGATGAGTGCAGGCCAGGCCCGGCGAACGTCGGGAGCATCCTCGTCGGACGGGTGGTAAAAGCAGTGAGGATGGCAACGAAGCCATTCGGCGTCGCGAAGCTCGGTGATCGCGCGGGCCGCAAGATAGGACTGAGCAGTAGTGCCGCCAAGCGGCTTCGATCCTGCCCATAGGCGCCTTGCGGCTTCCGGCGTCCCGCGCTTCGCCTTGCGCGGCGCGGCATTTCGCGCGGGCGGCGATGACCGCGGGAGACTGAGAAAACGGCGCGCCTCGTCGAGTGTTTCACGGAAGGAGGCGTGGCCGCAGGACGCCGAGATGATGTCGAGGAGATCGCCATGATCGCCGCTCGCGGCGTCGGTCCATTTCCCCGCCGCGCGGAGACCGTCGGCAGTGCCCGACAGACGGACGTAGAGGCTCCGTCCCGGCGTATTCCGAACGTCGCCGACCATCCAATAATGGCCCTCGCGTCGTCCGTGCGAAAGATAGCGGCGGCACACGGCCTCGGCATCGTCGGCGAGGCGGCGTGCAACGTCTGCAGCGGGGCTAGGCATGGGGGCTCCTTCGCATCAGGGTGCGCGTCCTCCCGCCGTTCGATCCGACGGAGGTATCGCTCACCGGTCTGGCAGCCCCTGCCGGACGCCACCGATGTTCGCGCCCGGCGGTCCGATTTCAAGGGGGCGGCAAAAAATCGGGGAGCCCGGCGCGAGGCCGAGCTCCCCGGATGCGGACCCGACGGCGCTATTCGGCCGCGATCGCGTCGATGTCGTCGCCGGCCAGCTCTTGATCACCCTGCTCGCCGACACACTCGTCGTCATTGGCTGCGGCGGACTCGTCATCGCCCGCGGCGGCGTCAAGGACGGGCGTGCGCAAGGGGTGCGCAAGCCAGCCGGTCGCTTTGAGCAGATCCTCGGCGGCGCTCGCCATTTCCGGCTTCTTCAGGCCCGCGATGCGGCCGGCGGCTTCGGCGCCGCAAGCCTCCTCGACCGCGTCGAGAATGCCCGGCTTCGTCACCCGCCCGAGATAATTGGCGGTGGTGGCGATCCAGCCGGCCTTGACCATGTCGAGCCCCGATGCGCGCGCCAGGATATGCGAATGCTCGATCCGGCACGCGACCGCGCGCGCCGAGACGCGGCCCTCGTTATAGCGGGTCGCCGGTTCCCACACTGCATTGACGCCGAACGAGACGCAATGCGCGAACAGCGCGGCCTGGTCGTCGGCGTCGAGACCCGCAAGCGTGTCCCAAAGATCGACGGTCGCATCGGGCAACCGCGCCGACCAACCTTCGTGTCGCTCGCGAATGGCCCGGGCCGACGGCGTGTCGTTCAGCGCTGCATCATAGCCGATCATCGAATGGTTGCGCAGCGAAATGCCGACGCAGCTCGCCGAAGAGGCGCAGGTGTAGAAGCATTCCAGAACGAGCGCATGGAGCATCGCAGCGAAAGCCACCAGCGGACTCGACGCGAGCGCGTCGCGCAGCGCGAGGGTGCGGTGCGCCGTCAGGTCGGTCACGAGCTTGTCGGGAAGCGGACGGACGAGATCGTCGGGGTCCTCCTCTTCACGGGAATCGCCGCCGCCCGTATCCGGTTCGGGGGGCGCGGTTTCCTGCGCTCCGTCGCCGGTCGCATCACCGTCAATGCCATCGCCGCTTTCGCCATCCTCATCGGCCGCCTGTTGCGGTTCGTCCTCGGGACGAACAAAGCCGCGCTCGATGTGCAGCGAGCCGTCGACATCGATGCTGACAAAGGTGCCGGCGATCGCGACTTCCTCCGGCTCATAGACCAGCGGCCTCGAGACGAGCGGCGCGATCTCTTCGTCGATCGCATCGATCCGGGCGCTGATCTCGTCGGGGATTTCCTCGCAGCCCGCCCATTCATCTTCGAGCCGGTCGGCTTCCTCGCGCAAAGCCTCGATCCGAGCTTCATCCTCGGCACTATTTTCGGGCGCGATGCCATCAAGCGGCCGGAACCCGAAGGTGTGACCATAGGGGAAGTCCACCGCGGTCTCGACCCATTTCCAGCCTTCCGCGACGATCACGGCCACTTCGGAATCGAGCTTCTCGGCCTGCAGCCGATCGAGCAGCGATACGTCCTCGAGCCAACCGCCGTCGTCACTCTCGAACAGGTCGCGAAGGACATGGCCGCCAGCGGCGAGATAGGCGTCGAGCGTCACGAACAGGACGCGCTTGTCGGATGCCCGCACCTTGTCCTCAGTAAGGCGCGCGCGGATGTACCAAGGCTGCTGCGAGTGGCTCGTGGAGAGCATCTCCCATACCTGTTCCTGGCGCGCATGGTCGCTAGAGACCGAGAAGGCCATCAGCTGTTCGAGCGTCATCCCGTCCTCGGCGTAGATGTCGTGGAGCTTCGGTGAGACAGCAGCAAGCTTGAGACGCTGCTTCACGACCGCCGGCGTGACCATGAATGTAGCCGCGATCGTCTCGACGTCGGTTCCCTGCTCGACGAGCTTCTGCATCGAGCGGAACTGGTCGAGCGGATGCAGCGGTTCGCGGTGGACGTTCTCGGCGAGCGAATCCTCTTCGGCCGACACGGCGTCATCCTCGCGAACGATGCACGGGACCGGCTCGGTTTTCGACATGCGCCGCTGCTTGACCAACTGCTGGAGCGCGCGGAAACGGCGCCCGCCGGCGGGCACTTCGTAGCGGCCGGTTTCCTGGCCCTCCTCGTCGCGCTGCGCGCGGACAGTGAGGCTCTGCAGCAGACCGCGCCGCGCAATGTCCGCCGCGAGGCTGTCGATCGACACTCCCGCCTTCACGCGCCGCACATTGGCCTGGCTCAGCACGAGGGCACTGAAAGGGATTTCCTTGGCGCCGCTGAGGCTGATCTTTGCCTGTTTCGTCATGATGCTTCTCCATGACGAGCCGCCGCGAGACTCTCTCCCGGCTCCTGGCCCGTCATGGCTCCGGCGCAGCCCTCTCCCTCTGAAGGGAAAGAGCCGCGCCGGCATGCCGAACGGCGGGAGAGGTCAGTGGACCGAAGCCAGAAGCTTGGCGCCCTTCGCTTCCAGTTCGAGCCGCCCGTCCTGATGCGGACGTTCGCGCGCGAGTGCGGTGATCCCCTGCACGAAGTCGAAGATCGACGCGGGCGGATGCCCCTCTTCCTGAAGGACGCTGCGGATGATCCGCTCGCTTTCTCCCTTCGAAAAGCCGCGCTTTCGCAGGAATGTCTGCCGGTCGGCGTCATCGCGGGCGACGATCGCGGCGCGCGCCGCGCTGATCCCGTTCACGAAGGATCCGGGCGAGGAGGATGCGAAACGCTCGAGCGCGGGCGCCGCTTCCTGCGCGAAGCGCCCGGCCGCGAACTTGCTGTGGCGGATGCTGATTTCCTCGAAGCCCTCCGCGCCCCAGATGTTGCGATTCATGCAGACGGCGCGAAGATAGAAGGTCGCCATGCCAAGCGCCTTCGAGCCGACCTCGCTGTTCCAGCAATAGAAACCCCGAAAGAAGAGGTCGGGATCGCCATTGGGCAGCCGGCCCGCCTCGATCGGATTGGCGTCGTCGACCAGGAAGAGGAATATGTCGCGGTCGCTCGCATAGAGGGTCGTGGTATCCTTGGTGACCTCGACGAACGGATTGTGCCGCATCGTGGACCAGTCGAGGAGCCCCGGAACTTTCCAGCGCGTGTCGCCGGTGCCGTTGCCCGCGATCTTCATCACCGCAGCCACGAGCTCATGATCCCAGATGCGACCATAATCGGGCCCCGTCACGGCACGCAATTCGGTGCGGCCGTCGCCGGTCTCGAGGGTCTTCACAAGCTCCCGGCGGTGCGCGAGCAGGCCGTGCTGCATGTTGATACCCGCGAGCGCCGCGGGCAGCTGCCGAAGATAAGCAGAAGGCGCTCCGACAAGACTGCACATTTGGCCGAAGGACCAGTGGGTAGGAGCCACCGGCGCATCCCGATCCGGAAGGAGCAGGTGGAGCCGTTCCGGGTCGTCGGCCGCTGCGACGACGCGAATGGAACGCGTTTCGACGGTCCGCGCGGTCGCGGTCTCCGACCTGAGCCGCACGGCTTCATAGAGTTCCGTGAGCGACAGATAGCGCTCGTCGTCGGGCCGCGAGAACCATTCGGAAGAGACGCGGCCGATACGCTGTCCGCGCGAGATATCGACTTTGTAGCCCGCGGAGGTTTTGTGGGCAGGGGCAGGGGGTGCAAGGGTCATAGCTGGATCTCCGTGACGGACCCGGGCGACTCTCTCCCGAACCAATCCGTCACCCGCCCGCCCTTTCCTCTGCCTCTCCGGCCGCCGCAGGCGGCCGTAAGCTGCCGCACGTCCACGCGGGCCCGGCAGGAGAGACGCTGCCCTCTTTTCGGCCTGATCGCCGGCGCATCGGCGCGCCCGCAGACTGGATATATTGGAAGGCGAGAACGGCCTCGGCGCTGACCCGCCGCTTGGCGCGAAACGCTCGGATCGGATCAGCCCGGAGCCATTCGCCCGCGACGAGCTTCGCTGCGAAGATCGACTTCGGACCACTTCGACTTGTCAAGCGCTCTGCCCGCAATTACACGCGAGGGCGTGCGGACAGGGCTCGCCTCTTTTTACTATCGCTTCGTCGCGTCGCTGTGCGTCGCGCTGATGGCGTTTTATGCGGCAACCGCTCCGGTGAAAGCTGCCGACCAGATTCAGCATATGCCCGCGCTGATCGCGCTGCACGCGCATGACAATATCGGCAGTTTCCCGATCTATTCGGACCATGGCAGCGACGGCACGTTTCTCGATCACCATGGTCAGGAGCCCGTCGGAGACAGCCAGCCCGACGATCCGCTCGGCGCCGGCCACCACCATCATGGCGATACCGGCCCGAACCTGATCGTGCCCAATGTGATGGCGGCCTTGTCCTTGACGCCGTCTGCCGACTTGCATGTCATCGGCACGGACCGTCAGATTGCGGGGCTCCGATCTATCGGGCCCGAACGTCCGCCCCGGCTCTTCTCGCTGAACGTCTGAGTTCCCGCGCCGGCTGACTGCGCGCGGGATGTTTCCCCGCCTTTCAGCGAGGCCGATATCTCATGTTTTCCTTATCTCGAGCGCGCCTCGGCGCGCATGCCATCCGCAGGGCCTTGCTCTGCGGCGGCGTCCTGCTGGCTGCGAGCACGCCGCCTGCCTGGGCGCAAAACCTAGGTCTCGACGAGGCGCTGTCGCGCGTCGCGACGAGCGATCCCGCCGTTGCCGCGGGCGCGGCGCGCCTTGAAGCCGCTGACGCTGCCATCTTGCAGGCCGACGTCCGCCCACGCGATGTCGTCGGTGCCGACTTCGAGGATTTCGCGGGCACTGGTCCCTATTCGCCGCTGAACCGGTCGCAGACGACGGGCTGGTATGAGCGGACATGGGAGCGCGGCGGCAAGCGCGAGGCACGGATCGGCGCAGCACGCGCCGACGTCGCCGTCGTGGGCGCCCAGAACCGCGTTCGCCTGCTCGACCGGCTCGCCCGCGTGCAGGCGGCGTGGGTCGAGGCGCTCGCCGCCGAAGCGGCGATCCCGGTCGCCGAAGCGCGGCTCGCCGATCTGAAGCGTGTCGAGCTCGACGTCGTGAAGCGCGTTACCGGTGCACTCGATCCGTGGTTCGCCGCCGAACGCGCGCGGACCAATGTCACCCAGGCGGAGATCGCGGTCGAGCAGGCGCGCGAAAATGCTCGTATCGCCCGCACCGCCTTGGCGGCCTGGTGGGGCGGAACGGGCGATTTCAAGCTCGATCCCACGCTCTTTCAGAATGTCGAGGTCACCGTTCCTGCAGGAGGCGAGTCGGTCGATGTCGCGGTGCTCAATGCCGAGCTCGCGGCGGCCGGTGCGAAGGTGAAACTCGCGGAGAGCGGCAATATCGCCGATCCGAGCGGGCGCGTCGGTCTTCGTCATTTCGGCGAAGGCAACGACTTCGCGGTCATGGTCGGCGGCTCGATCCCGCTGGGAACAAAGGCGGCGAACCGCGGCAATGTGATCCGCGCCGAGGCCGATCAGCGCGCCATCGAGGCCGATGTGGCGGTCGCCCGGATCGAGATCGAACGCGAGATCGACAAGCTCATCGCCGATCGCCGGCTGATCGCTGCCGAGGTCAAGCGCATCGATGCCGAGGTGCTGCCTAGCGCCAACCGCGCGACGCGCCTGATCCGCGACGGGCTTGCCCGCGGCGGCACCGCCTTCACCTTCCTCGAATATGCGCAGGCGCAGACCGCCGTGAACGAAGCGCAGACGCGCCGCGTCGAGCTGCTGCGGCGCTTCCACTTGCTTGGCGTCAGGCTTGACCGGTTGACCGGCCGCCACGCGCCCCTTCTTGCTACGATGGAGACGATCCGATGACCAAATATCTGCTGGGGGCGGCATCGGTCATTGCCCTCACCCTGCTCGCCGCCTGCGGCGACACCGCTACACCTGAAAAGGAAGGCGCGAAGGCCGCCGCTGGCGAATATGAGCGCGGGCCGCACCGCGGCCGGATGCTGCGCGACGGCAATTTCGCACTCGAAATCACCATCTTCGAGGATGGTGTCGAGCCCGAGTTCCGCGTCTATGTCTATCGCGACGACAAGCCGATCAAGCCCGGCGAAGTTCAGTTGTCGATGGAACTTGTCCGGCTGGGCAACAAGATCGACAAGTTCGCTTTCGCACCGCAGGAAGATTTCCTGCGCGGCAATGGCGTCGTCGCCGAGCCGCATAGCTTCGACGTCCGCGTCCAGGCCTCCGAAGGCGGCCGCAATCATAAATGGGCCTATCAGTCCTACGAAGGCCGCACGACGATCACCCCCGAGGCTGCGAGGGCCGGCGGGCTGAAGGTCGAGACCGCAGGCGCGGCCACGGTCAGCGACCTCATCGACATGGGCGGCCGCGTCGAGGTCACCCCCGAAGGCCGTGCCGAAGTCCGCGCTCGCCTGCCCGGATTGATCGTGTCGCTCAATGGCAAGATCGGTCAGCGGGTTACCCGCGGTCAGGTGTTGGCCCGCGTCGAGTCCAGCCACTCGCTTCAGACCTACACGATCACCGCGCCGATCAGCGGCACCATCGTCGAGAAGAATGTAAATGTCGGCGACACGACGGGCGATCGCGCACTGTTCGCTATCGCCGATCCGACGAACCTGCACGCCGAGTTCTTCGTCTATCCGCGCGACGCCGAACGCGTGCGTGTCGGTCAGCCGGTCACGCTCAAGAGCTTGTCGGGCGAAGGCACGATTCAGAGCGTCGTCGAAGCCGTCGTCCCGACCGCCGATGTCGCCAGCCAGACGCTTCTCGCGCATGTCCATCTGCCGACATCGGCCGCAAACGCCTTCCGCCCCGGAATGGCGGTCGAAGGGAGCTTCGCGGTCGCGCAGGCCAATGTGCCGCTGGCGGTCCGAACCAAGGCGATCCAGCGCTTCCGCGATTTCGAAGTGGTCTTCGCCAAGGTCGGCAACACCTATGAGGTCCGCATGCTCGAGATCGGCCGGCGCACGCCCGAATGGACCGAGGTCCTCGGCGGGCTCGAACCCGGCACCCAATATGTCACCGATGGCGCGTTCCTGATCCGGGCCGACATCGACAAGTCGGGAGCGAGCCATGACCACTGAGGCTTCCACTCACAAACATCGGCCAATTCTCGAACGCCTGATCGCCGGCTCGATCCGCTTTCGTTGGGCCGTCCTCGGCGTCGTCCTGCTCCTGTGCGCCATCGGCGTCTGGAGCTTCCAGAAGCTGCCGATCGATGCCACCCCGGACATCACCAACGTCCAGGTCCAGATCAACAGCGAAGCGCCGGGCTTCTCGCCGCTTGAAGCCGAACAACGGGTGACCTTTCCGGTCGAGACGGCCATCGCCGGTCTGCCGGGCCTTCAATATACGCGCTCGATCTCGCGCTATGGCCTGAGCCAGGTCACCGCCGTGTTCGAAGACGGGACCGACATCTACTTCGCGCGTCAGCTCGTCAACGAACGGCTGCAATCGGCCCGCGAGCAACTCCCCGCAGGCGTCGCCCCGGAAATGGGGCCGATCGCGACGGGCCTCGGCGAAATCTTCATGTACACGCTCGAAGCCAGTCCGGGTGCCAGGAAGCCCGATGGGAGCGCCTACACTCCCGAGGATTTGCGCACGCTGCAGGACTGGGTCATCCGCCCGCAGCTACGCAACACACCGGGGGTTACCGAGGTCAACAGCATCGGCGGTTACGAGCGCCAATATCATGTGACCCCGATCCCTGCCCGTCTCTCGGCCTATGGGCTGACCCTCAGCGATGTCGTGCAAGCGCTCGAACTCAACAACGACAATGTCGGTGCGGGCTATGTCGAGCGATACGGTGAGCAATATCTCGTCCGCACGCCCGGCCAGGCCAATGGCATCGACGATCTCAAGGCCATCATCGTTAGCAACCGGAACGGCATTCCGATCCGCGTCGCCGACGTCGCCGATATCAGCCTCGGCGAGGAACTGCGCACGGGTGCCGCGACCGAAAATGGCAAGGAGGTCGTGCTCGGCACCGTCTTCATGCTCGCCGGCGAGAATAGCCGGATCGTCGCACGCGCGGCGGCCGAACGGCTCGAGGTCGCCGCGAAGGCTTTGCCGGCAGGGGTGAAAGCGGTCCCGATCTACGACCGCACCAATCTGGTCGAGCGCGCGATCTGGACGGTCGAGAAGAACCTTCTCGAGGGCGCGCTTCTCGTCATCGCGGTGCTGTTCCTGCTGCTCGGCAATATCAGGGCGGCGCTGATCACCGCGGCGGTCATCCCGATCTCGATGCTCATGACAATCACCGGCATGGTGCGAGCCGGGGTATCGGGGAATTTGATGAGCCTCGGCGCGCTCGACTTCGGCCTGATCGTCGATGGCGCTGTCATCATCGTCGAAAACTGTCTCCGCCGGTTCGGCGAAGCGCAGCACAAACTCGGGCGCCTGCTCACCCGCGACGAACGCTTCGCGCTCGCCGCTTCGGCAAGTTCGGAGGTCATCCGTCCGTCGCTGTTCGGAGTTTTGATCATCGCGCTCGTCTATGTGCCGATCTTCGCGCTCACAGGCGTCGAGGGTAAGATGTTCCACCCGATGGCGATCACCGTGGTGATGGCGCTGACGGCGGCGCTCATCCTGTCGCTGACCTTCGTCCCCGCCGCCATGGCGCTGTTCGTGAAGGGCAAGGTCGAGGAGAAGGAAAGCCGGCTGATGGGCTGGGCGCGCCGCGCGTATGCCCCGGCGCTTGCGGCGGCGCTCAAGATGCGCGTCGGGTTCGTGGCCGGCGCGGTCGCGCTGGTCGCGATCGCGGGGCTCGCCGCGACGCGGATGGGTTCGGAGTTCGTGCCCAACCTCGACGAAGGGGACATTGCGCTCCATGCGCTGCGCATTCCCGGCACGAGTCTCAGCCAGGCGGTGAGCATGCAGACCGCGCTCGAAGCACGGATCAAGCAGTTCCCCGAGGTCGACCGGGTGGTCGCGAAGATCGGTACGGCCGAAGTCGCGACCGATCCGATGCCGCCTTCGGTCGCCGATACCTTCATCATCTTGAAGGATCGGAAGGACTGGCCCGATCCACGCAAACCCAAGACCGAGCTCGTCAAGGAAATGCAGGCTGCGGTCGCGCAGATTCCGGGGAACAATTACGAGTTCACCCAGCCGATCCAGATGCGGTTCAACGAGCTCCTCTCGGGGGTTCGCGCCGATGTGGCGGTGAAAGTATTCGGCGACGATCTCGATACCTTGCTCGAAGTGGGCAAGTCGATCGAGGGCATCGCCGCCGGGATCGAAGGGGCGCAGGACGTCAGCGTCGAACAGGTCACCGGCCTGCCGATGCTACAGATCACCCCCGACCGCGGCGCGCTCGCACGCTTCGGTCTCAATGTGAACGACGTCCAGCAGGCCGTCGCCGTATCGATCGGCGGCGTCCAGGCGGGGCAGATGTTCGAGGGTGATCGCCGTTTCCCGATCATCGTCCGCCTGCCCGAGACTATCCGCGAGCGGGTCGACGAGATCGGACGCCTGCGCATCCCGCTGCCGGGAAGCGGTCCCTCGGTCGATCCGGCGACGGGCATGGCGATGGACACGGGCCTGCGCGGGTTCGTTCCCCTCGCTGACGTGGCGAAGGTCGAAGTCGCAATCGGTCCGAACCAGATCAGCCGCGAGGATGGCAAGCGCCGCGTCGTGGTGACTGCTAACGTCCGCGGCCGTGACCTCGGCTCCTTCATCGAGGAGTTGCAGGCCAAGGTCGGGACGGAAGTCGAGGTGCCCGATGGCTACTGGATCACCTATGGCGGCACGTTCGAGCAGCTGATCTCGGCGGCGAAGCGGCTCCAGCTCGTGGTGCCCGCGGCGCTGCTGCTGATCTTCGGGCTGCTCTATATGCTGTTCCGCTCGGGCAAGGATGCGGCGGTCGTCTTCTCCGGCGTGCCGCTCGCGCTCACCGGGGGCGTCGCAGCGCTCCTCATCCGCGGGATGCCGCTGTCGATCTCGGCCGGGGTGGGGTTCATCGCTCTCTCCGGGGTCGCGGTGCTTAACGGCGTCGTGATGCTGAGCTTCATCAAGCAGCTGCGCGAAAACGGCAGCGATCTGGAAGAAGCGATCCGTGAAGGCGCCCTCACGCGTCTTCGTCCGGTGCTGATGACCGCGCTCGTCGCGAGCCTCGGGTTCGTGCCGATGGCGTTCAACGTCGGCGCCGGCGCCGAAGTCCAGCGTCCGCTGGCGACGGTGGTCATCGGCGGGATCGTCTCGTCGACGATCCTGACCTTGCTCGTGCTGCCGGCACTCTACCGCATGGTTCATGGCAGGAAGGCCAAGGACGAAACCCCGCCTTCGGGCGCCCAGGCCTCCCCCTTACCGGCCTGACGCCCCACTCCCACGCGCCGTCTCCGCCACGGCGCGTGGGAGCCTATCCGCCTCCAAATCAGACCATGTGTTTGTGATGACCGATCCGAAGCCAGCTCATCCCCCCACAGCCCAACCCATGATCGTCGACTGGGAGACGAATCGCAGGTTCCGTTCGGCTGCAGAGGCCATGGGACTCGACCCCGACGATCAATGGGTCGGCGGATATGTGGCGGTCGAATGGGAAGGCGTGCGCTATCTTCTCTCGGCTTATGCCGGGAACATTGAGGGCAAGGCATTGCTCGAATTCGGCTGCAACTATGCGGCAAGCTCGATCGTCGCCGCCACGCTCGGCGCGCGCGTAACTGGCGTCGACGTCGATCCGGCTGCAATCGCGCTCGCCCAGCTCAATGCGGAACGGCACGGCATTGCGGACCGGATCAGGCTCGCGCTCGTGACCGATACCCGCACACTCCCTTATGAGGATGCGTCGTTCGACATCATCCTGTGCATCAGCGTTCTCGAATATGTCGAGCCCGACCATCTGCCCGCCGTCCTCGCGGAAATCGATCGCGTCCTGAAGCCTGGCGGGCTGGTGATCGTGTCGGGGACCGCAAGCCGCCTCGCGCCGCGCGAAGTCCATTCCGGGCGCTGGCTCGTCAACTATTGGCCGCGCGCGCTCGACCGGTCGCTGTTGGGGCTGGCGAAGCCGCTACAGCGCGGCGTCAACCCGCTTCCAATCCTCCGTGCATTTCGCGGCTATGCAAATCTCGATCTCGCCGATCGCGGCGTGCGCTGGTGCGCCGCGCGGGCGGCGATGGGTCAATCGGCGACGAAACTCAGGGTCGCGCAGATGCTCGGACGCCTGCTCAGGCCCTTCGGGCTGTCGATCGGCATGGCGGGAGCCAGCTTCAGTGCCGCGTGGGGCAAACCATTGGGGGCAACCGGACCGAAGCGTGGAGGCGCCACGAACCCGCCCCGCTTCAGCCGCGGGAATGCCGAACCACAGCTGCGCGCGCCCGCGAACGTCCCGCAGTTCGAACGAAAGAAACGACCATGATCTTCGGCACGCGGGTGACGATCGGCCCGATCATCCCATCGGATCTTGGTCGCCTGTTCCAGTGGACCGACAGCGCGGAAAATGCGCACCTCAACGGCACCTATCGGCCACCCAATTGGGAGAGCCAGGAGAATTTCTGGCTGCGAACCGAGGATCCGGCCAGCATCTTCTTCGCGATCCGTATCCAGCCAAGCCCGGAAATCGCGGGCTATGTGCAAATTCGAGATATCGCCCCGGTGCATCGATCGGCGAAGATCGGCATCTGGCTCGGCGAAGCCGGCGACCGCGGGCGCGGCTATGGACGCGACTCCCTCAGGCTCGCGATCGATTATTGCTGGCGCCAGCTCAATCTGCGCCGTCTCAGCCTCGAAGTGTTCGCACATAATCATGCCGCGCTGCGCATGTATGAAGCGCTGGGTTTTCAGGAAGAAGGCATCTTGCGCGAGGCCCAATTCATCGACGGCCAGTGGATCGATATCGTCCTGATGGCGCTCCGCCGCGATCCAAAGCAGCCGGGATAGCAATACCGCGCCGGCGGCGCGCCACAGCTGGACAAGGAATGTGAAAGAATAGAGGGTGGACGCAATCGACGCATCGCTCGCGGCGGCGGGTTATCCCGGGATGTTCCTCATCGCGCTGGTTGCCGCGACGCTGCTTCCGGCGCAGTCCGAACTCGTCTTCGTCGCCATGCTCGGGACGGGCCGCTTCGATCCGGCCCTGCTTCTCATCGTCGCCTCTGCCGGCAACATCACGGGATCGACGATCAACTGGGCGATAGGACGCCATCTTGCGCACCATCGCGGCGCCCGATGGTTCCCGGTGTCCGAGCCCGCGATGGCCCGCGCCGAGACCTGGTATCAGCGCTTTGGGGTCGCCTCGCTTCTATTGTCGTGGCTGCCTGTTGTCGGGGATCCTCTGACTTTTGTCGCCGGGGTTCTGCGCACCTCGCTCGCGCGTTTCCTCCTTCTGGTGACAATCGCCAAAGCCGGTCGGTATCTGGCCCTTCTGATCCTCTACGGACATTTCTCGAACTAGCTCAAGGCGGCGACGATTCGAGCCGCCTGTCCCTGGATGTCGGTTCGACGTGGCCCAGAGTCGCCTGCGGCGACGGCCGGACCATCTCCGATTGCTCGTGAGTCGAGACGCGAAATGAAAGTGCAGTCCGTTGCCATGGGGTTCGGTGACACGCGCCAATAACGCACTCCATGGATTTGTCGCCAAGCCCCAGTCGCTGCGCGCAAAGATGATCCAACCAACTGCATGAATTCCTGATGATTTCCCGCCTCCCGGCATGTCCTGATCTTCTGACTTATTATTACCAATGTGCATGATACCGGGCCAAACTCGCATTTGAAGTTAGAATGAACCGCTGTCATCAAGGTGTCACCAAAAGGGTCGGCTCCGCAAATCGCCGTTCCATGGTGGAGTGCCGAAGTATCGGCGCTTGTTGGCTCGAGATATTTCTAGGGGAACGGCGATGGGTTTATTCCAGTTGGGACGCAGATGTCTGTGCGGCGTGTCGATGGGCGCCTTCACGTTCATGCTGCTCGGTGGAACGGCCAGCGCGCAAGAGGCGAGTGAAGACGGAGCCAGGGACAATCAGGCTGAAATCATTGTCACCGGTACGCGCCGCGCAGGCATCACAGCTGTCGAATCAGCGAGACCCGTCGATATCGTTTCCTCCGACACGCTTTCCAGGCAGGGGTCTTCGAACATCAACGATGCGTTGAAAACCGCGGTACCTTCACTCAACGTACAAAAATTCGTCGCGCAGGATGGGTCAGCCTTTGTTCGCCCCTTCAGCCTGCGCGGATTGCCGCCCGACCAGACACTCGTCCTCGTCAACAACAAGCGACGGCACCGGTCGGCTCTCGTCCAGATCACCAACCAGCCGCTCGCTGCTGGCGCACAGGGAGCAGATCTGTCCGTCATTCCATCGATCGCTATCAAGAGCATCGAGGTGTTGCGCGACGGCGCCGCAGCGCAATACGGATCGGATGCCATCGCCGGGGTGATCAATTTCCGCCTCAAGGATGCGAGCGAAGGTCTCGAACTCGTCGCTCGCTACGGCCAATATTATGAGGGGGACGGGGAGGATTACACCGTACAGGCCAACGCGGGACTGCCACTGACTGCCGACGGCTTCTTCAACATCAGCGGAGAATATGTTCGCTCGAAACCCACCTCCCGGGGAGCCCAGCGGCCGGATGCCCAGGCGCTGATCGATGCCGGCAATACAGCAGTTCCGGTTCCTGCGCAGCGGTGGGGCAATGTGAACAGCGAAGCCGCGCGACTTTTCATCAATGCCGAAGTCGCAACCGGCGATGATGCCACGGCCTATTTGTTCGGGAATTATAGCTGGAGCACCGGCGATACAGAATTTTTCTATCGCAATCCCGCGGCACGACCTGACGTCTTCGGAAGTGTTCCGCTTACCAATGTGCCGGGAGGTCCACGCTTCTCCTTCGCAACGCAGTTCCCGGGCGGCTTTACGCCCGTGTTCGGAACAGAGATCAAAGATCTCAGCCTCGCCGGCGGACTGAAGGGCGAAACGCGCGGACTTAACTATGACTTCAGCGCCATCATTGCGCAGAACTCAATCCAGTATAAGCTCTCGAATACGATAAACCCGTCGCTCGGTCCCGATTCGCCGACCAGTTTCCGGCCCGGCAAGGTGGCGCAGCGCGAAACGCAATTTCACGCGGATTTCTCCTACCCCTGGGAAACCGGAGTTTTTGCCGAACCGCTGAACATTGCCTTCGGCGCCGAATTTCGCCGCGAAACCTTCGAAATCACCGCCGGTGACGTCGCATCCTATATAGCCGGACCCTATGCCCGCGTTATCGATCCCGACACAGGCCAGCCCATCGGATTAGCCGTCGGTTCGTCGGGCTTTCCCGGTTACGATCCATCGACCGCCGGCACCTTTTCACGGAGCAATTGGGCCGCCTATGTCGACCTCGAAGGCGATGTTGCGCGAGGCTTGACCTTGGGCCTGGCCGGCCGGTTCGAGGATTTCTCGGACTTTGGGAGCACCTTCAACTGGAAGGCATCGGGGCGATACGAGATTACCGACTGGTTCGCATTGCGAGGCTCGGTGAGCACGGGATTCCGGGCTCCCACGCCCGGCCAATCGAATATCTCCGATGTTGCCACGAACGTCGATCTCAATTCCGGCGGCCTTCTCCTGACCGCTACTCGTCCTCCGACCGACCCGGTCGCCCAATTCTATGGCGCTCGGCCACTCGATCGGGAAAAATCGAAGAATATAGCGGCCGGCGTTGTGTTCGACCTGCCCGGTGGATGGGTGTTCACGGTCGATTATTTCAATATCAAGGTCGAAGATCGCATTGCCCTGACCTCGCGCATTCCGATCACTGCAGCGGATCGGGCTGCTATGCTGTCCCAGGGGATCGATCCGGGCGATGTACAAAGCGTTCGTTTTTTCGGTAATTTCTTCGATACCAAGACCGAAGGTGTGGACGCTGTTTTTTCCAAGAACTGGCGGCTCGACAGTGGTCTCAATCTCGGGCTGACGGCCTCGCTGAACTACACGAAGAACCGGATAACCAATGTCCGCGATCCGCGGGCCGTCGATCGCGAACGCCGGATCGAGATCAGCGCCTTCAACCCCAAATGGCGCGGCAACATAACGGCCAGCGCCGAAAGCGGTCCCTTTTCCGCGCAGCTTCGCGCCAGCTATTATGGCAAATGGACCGATGCCGTCCCGAACGCGGTGCCTACGCCCAATGCTTTCGATCAGACCTTCGATGCCCAGTGGCTCGTCGATCTGGAAGTGAGCTACGACCTCACCGAAAATTTCCGCTTGGCGGTCGGCGCCGACAATCTCTTCGACGTCTATCCCGACAAGGACCTGCGTCCGGGGCAGACGCTCAACGGCATTGTCTATCCGCAGTTCTCGCCTTTCGGCTTCAGTGGCGGCTTCTGGTACGCCCGCGGCACGATGAAGTTCTGAGTTCGGTCTCCCTGAAGCCTTGCCCGTCCGGCACGACCGGATGGGCAAGGCCATCCTTCATCAATGGAGAATATGATGTCTGGCCTCGTAGATTCCCGGCTCGACGCGCTGGGCATCAAGCTTCCCGTCCTCGCCCTTCCTGTCGCCAACTACCTCCCCCATATTATTGTCGGGAACGTCGTCCATCTGTCGGGGCAATTAGCTCGGGGAAATAGTGGCATAATCGCCGGTCTAGCCGGAGAGACGCTCGACGTCAGCATGGCGGCCGGAGCGGCACGTCAATGCGGTCTTGCCTTGCTCGCCGCTTTGCGCGACGCATTGGAAGGCAATCTCGACCGCGTCGAAGCCTGTATCCGGATCGACGGTTACGTCGCCTGCCGCCCCGATTTTCAAGACCATTCCACCGTGATCAACGGCGCATCCGATCTCATGGTGGAAATATTCGGCGACCGGGGATGCCATGCGCGGGTAGCCGTGGGCGTGGCAAGCCTCCCCTTAGGCGCGGCAGTCGAGGTCGCCGCCAATTTCCGGATCAAAAACTAGTCGGGTACGACGGCCTGGATGATGCCGAAGCGGTCCTCGCAAATTCGCGCTACTTCATCGCGCTCCCGTTTCAGAATGACGATCAAGTCGTCGAGAAGACGTGAACGCGATCGCTGAGGCGGCAGAATAAGCAATGTCCTGAAGCAAATGGCGGGTTCGAATTTTCGCGCGACCAGACCGCTTGCTTCGAATTCGCTCGACACAAATGCCATCGCATTGGTGAGGCCGACACCGACGCCGTCTGCGACCAACTGGCACACAGAGGCCGCAAACTGGGTTTCCACCACAACGTTGGGTTCTGCTCCCGCGGAGGCGAGGGCGGCGTCGAGCTGCTTTCGGGCCGTGTCGTCCGGCGAGAGTGACACCAATGGAATATCGTGAAGATCCGCCGGTCCGATGACCTCCTGGCTCGCAAGGGGATGCTCGGCCCGCATGACACAGATGCCCTGCGTGGTGAGGAAGGGTTCCGCAATCAGGTTCGCGGTGTCGATCTCGTCGGCGCAAAGACCGATATCGTGCGATCCGCTCGCGACCAGATTTCGGACGATACTGGAATTGGCGATTTCGAATGTAACCGTGACACCGGGCTGATCCTCGAGGAATCGCTTGATAACACGCGGCATCATCGACAGGCCGATTGCCGCGGAAGTCGCAATTCTGAGTGACCCGGCGCCGACGGCCCGAATTCTCGCGACGGCCTGCTTCAGCCGGTCGAGGCCCACATATGTGTCGATGATCTCCTGGTGAAGCAAATGCGCCTCGGACGTCGGAATCAGCCGGGGTCCCGACCGTTCGAACAGCCTGAGACGCGTGACATCCTCCAGCCTCTTGAGCGAGCGACTGATGGCAGGTTGGGAGACGCCGATCAACTCCGCCCCGCGCGTCGTCGATCCCGTGCGCATGACGGCATTGAATGCTTCGATCAGACTGAGGTTCATCGTCCTACTATTACATGAACGCATAATGATGCGCCATACTTCGATTTGAACGAAGAATTCCTACCGCTTAGCCTTGTGGCCAAGGAGTAATTCTCGCATGCACGACGATACGAAATGTCTCAGACCTCCTCCGGCGGAAGGTTCCTTCGCAAGCCTGGTCGTCCCCGTTCACCGCGCATCGACGATCGCATTCGAAAGCGTCGAGGATTATCAAAATCGCCGTGCTGCGATGTATGACGGATATTCCTACGGCCTCTATGGTACGCCCACCTCGCGCACGCTCGAAAATGCAATCGCGGCGATTGAGGATGCGACCCGCGCCATGGTGCTACCGTCGGGATTCGCAGCAATCGTCGTTACCACGCTCGCCTGCACCGCCGCGGGGCGGCGCGTGCTGTTTCCGGATACCGCTTATGATACGGTGCGTCCTTTCGCCGAGCGCTTCCTCGGCGGAATGGGAATCAAGTCGACCTACTATGATCCCATGGCTGGAGCGGCGATCGGTTCGATGCTCAAACCCGATATCGGCCTGGTCTGGGTTGAGTCTCCCGGCTCCATGACGCTGGAGGTTCAAGATGTTCCGGCAATCGCCAATGCCTGCCGGGATCGCGGTATCAAGGTGGCAGCCGACAACACCTATGCAACGCCACTTCGCTGCAAACCGTTGGCGCTCGGCGTCGATGTCTCGATTTGTGCCGTGTCGAAATATGTCTCGGGACATTCCGACGTCGTTATGGGTTCGATCGCAGTCGATGACGAACAGCTATTCCGGCGGTTGAAGGATTATGCCCGCTTCATGGGAATGGGGGTGTCCGCGGACGACGCGAGCCTCGTGCTTCGCGGCATGGAGACGATGGCCGTTCGACTGGATCGCACCGAATTGACGACATTGCGAGTTCTCGATGCGATCGCCGGCCACCCCGCCATAGAAGAAGTCCGCCATCCGGCGCTCGCAACAAATCCCGGACACGAATATTGGAAGCGTGACTTTTGTGGCTCCACCGGACTGATCACGCTCTTTCTGAAGCCCGTGGCAGCCAATGTGCTCGCGGCGGCAATCGAATCCATGGATCAGTTTGCCATCGGGGCGAGTTGGGGCGGGACCAAGAGCATCGTTGCCGTGCTGGATCGCCCACCGCTACGGACCGCAACGGCCACCCCTCATGACGGACCGCTCGTACGGCTGAGCATCGGTCTCGAAAACGTCGAGGACCTCCTCGCGTCGCTGTTGCCGGCACTGGATATGATCGCGGCAGACAGCAAACTGCCCACCTCTTCGCCATCACAAAAAAATGGGGCCGCACAATGAATATGATCTCGAAAAACCTTCTTATCGTCTCGGCCGCAGCCCTGGCGCTTGCCGGCTGTTCGGGCAAAGAAAAGCGCACGAGCCTCGTCGACAAGATCAAGGCCAGAAACGAACTCTATTGCAGCGGCAGCCAGGGTGTCCCCGGGCTCTCCCGGCCGGACGAAAAAGGCGTCTGGCGCGGTTTCGACAGCGATATCTGCCGGGCCATAGCGGCGGCGATCCTCGGCGATTCCAAAAAGGTTCGCTTCGTTCCGCTAAATGCCGCCCAGCGGCTGCCTGCGGTGCAGACCGGCGAAATCGATGTGCTGTCGCGTACGTCGACACTGACTTTCACTCGCGACATGACGATCCGGTTCGTGTCGACAACCCTCTACGATGGCGACGTAATCATCACCCGCAAGGCCGATGGCATCGACGAACCCGGGAAACTGGCCGGGCGGACGGTTTGCATGCAAGGCGGCGGAAGTCTGGTCGAAGGTGCGCTCAATGAGCTGGAAGAAAAATACAAGTTCCAGATGAAGCGGGTCTATTTCGATTCCACCATTACCGCCCGTGACACCTATTTCGCGGGTCGCTGCGACGCTTATGTCACCGATGGTCTTGCGGCGCAGAGCCAGATCGCAACCGTCGCGAAAAATCCCGCGGATCACAACACCATGTACACCGGCGACGCGATCGAGCCGAATGGCGTTGCGATCCGGCGCGGCGACGACAAGCTGTTCGACGTTGCCCGATGGACCGTCAACGCCCTGATCTGGGCAGAGAAAAACGGTATCACCCAGGCCAATGTCGACGAAATGGCACGCAACGGCGACGAACTCACCAAAAGGATACTTGGCGGCGACCCCAGTTTCGGCCGAGCCATGGGACTCGATCCCAAATGGGCCTATAACGTCATCAAACAGGTCGGAAATTATCAGGAAATCTGGGACCGGAATCTTGGTGCCGACACGCCGATCAAGGCCGACCGCCGCTTGAACAAGCTGTACTCGGACGGCGGCCTCATGTTTCCCTTGCCTTGGGAGTGAGGAGCGTGACCGCAGTGGAAAGGGCGAGCAGCGTCTTTTGGACGCGGCGTCGGCGCGACCTCGCCTATCAGACATTGTCGCTGCTGGCGGTATTCGGTTTCGCGACGCTCATCGTTGCGACCGCGTCGAATAATCTCGCCGAGCGCGGAATCGAGGCGGGAACGGAATTTCTTGGTGATCGGGCAGGATTCAGCCTTTCCGAGACCTCGCTTCCCTATTCGCCTGACGACAGCAATCTGTGGGCTATTCTCGTCGGTATCGGCAACACGCTGGTGGTCGCGGGTCTCGTCTCGCTCTACTCGACGATCCTTGGCCTGTTTCTCGGCATCGCCAGGATCAGTGACAACCCGCTTGCCGCCGGCCTGTCGAAGGCATGGGTCGAAGTCGCGCGCAATTCTCCGCCGATCCTGATCCTGCTCTTCCTCTACAGCGCGATCGGTAAGGTGCTTCCCATCGTCGACGCGGTAACATTAATGCCGCATATCCTCGTTTCGCAGCGCGGGTTCGCGCTCCCCTGGTTTTCACATCCGGGATCCGCTCTGTCGATGGCACTCGGTGCCGCGGCGGCTATCGCACTGCTCCTTTGGACGAACCGGGCCGTAACGCGGGCCCAGCAGCGAACCGGGCGGAGGCCTCCCTGGCTGAAATTCGTTTCGCTTGCGCTTGGTAGCATCTTCCTGGCGCTGGTACTGTTCACATGGCAGGATATCAAAGCGGATCTGCCCGTTGCGAACGGTCCGGACATCAGCGGCGGGATCGTGGTGTCGCCGGAGTTCTTTTCCCTGATTGTCGGCCTGACATTTTACACCACCGGTTTTGTCGCGGAAATCATCCGCACGGGGCTTCTCTCCGTTCCCCGAGGCCAGTGGGAAGCGGGATATTCGATTGGACTCTCGCGGTGGCGCACACTCCGGCTGGTGGTCATTCCGCAAATGTTGCGCGTGATCATTCCGCCAATGACGAGCCAGTATATCAACATCGTCAAGAACAGCACGCTGGTCATTGCTATCGGCTACGCCGACTTCATGGTGGTGATGGGAACGATGATCAACAAGACGAGCCATGCGATCGAGGGGACGCTGATCATCATCGCGACCTATCTGCTGATCAACCTGTCGCTGTCAGCGCTGATGAGCCGGGTCAATCGTCTCGTACAGGTGGCGGAACGATGATGGCCAGGGCACGCATCGTAACGATGGCCGGAACGCCATCCCTCGCGCGGCGTCTGGTCGGGTCTCCCGGCAACGCTCTCATCACACTGTTGCTCGCGGCATCGATGGTCGTGATACTGCCTCCGCTCGTTCGCTGGGCGATCACCGACGCCGCGCTTTTTCCGGCGGTGCCGGAAAGTTGCCGGGCCGTTTCCGGCGCATGCTGGAGCTTCATCGTCGCCAAGCACAGCCAGATTCTGTTCGGCATCTATCCCGATGCACAGCGGTGGCGTCCGCTTGTCGTTTGCGTCATCCTTCTCGGCCTGCTGGTCTTTTCGGTGAGGCCTCGCGCCTGGCAACCCCGGCTAGCCATTGCGTGGTTCGCCGCCCTGGGCCTCTCGTGGTGGTTGATGGCTGGAGGCGCGGGCCTGGTTCCCGTCGGATCGGATCTCTGGGGCGGTTTGCCCGTGACCCTCATCCTCACTGTCGTCGCGATCGGCCTCGGCTTCCCGACCGGCGTCCTTCTCGCGCTTGCGCGGCGATCGACCCTGCCGGTTATAAGGCTACTAGCGACCTTGTTCATCGAGACGACGCGCGCGCTCCCCCTGTTGAGCATTCTCTTCATCGCATCGATCATGCTTCCTCTGCTGCTCCCCGAAGAAATTCTCCCGGACAAATTCTTTCGGGCGCTCATTGCGCTATACCTCTTTGCATCGGCTTATCTCGCCGAAGTGGTCAGAGGCGGCCTGCAGGCTATCCCGAGGGGGCAATATGAAGCGGGCGAAGCGCTCGGGCTCCCCTATTGGCAGCTGCATCTCAAAATCATCCTGCCCCAGGCGATCGTCGTCGTGATTCCGGCGCTGACCAATACCGTCATCGTGATGATCAAAAATACGAGTCTCGTGCTGGTCGTTGGCCTGTTCGACCTGATCAGTTCGGGCAAGGCCGCCCTCGCCGATCCGGCGTGGAGTTCGCCGTCGATCGAAACCTATCTGTTCATCACGCTGATCTATTTCCTGCTCTGTTTCGGATTCAGCCGCTTTGCTGACCGGCTCGAGCGACGAACGAAAGTCCCCACAAAATGAATGAGTCCAATCAGGTTCCCGTCGTCACCCTGTCGAATGTGGAAAAGCATTTTGGAGCCTTTCAGGCTCTCCGTTCGGTGAATCTCGAGGTTGCACGCGGCGAACGGATCGTGATCTGCGGCCCGTCGGGATCTGGCAAATCAACGCTGATCCGTTGCATCAACCAGCTCGAACGGCATGAAGCCGGGGACATTTTGGTCAACGGGCGCAAGGTGGGCTCCGAACCCAAGCAGCTTGAAGCCATCCGCCGGGAAGTCGGGATGGTCTTTCAGAGCTTCAACCTTTTCCCCCATCTGACCATTCTCGAGAATTGCACATTGGCACCGATATGGGTCAGAAAGCTTTCCAAGAGAGAGGCCGACGAAAAGGCGATGGCGCTGCTGGAGCGCGTTCGTATACCCGATCAGGCCCACAAGAAGCCGGGCCAGCTTTCCGGTGGCCAGCAGCAACGCGTTGCGATCGCACGCGCCCTGTGCATGGAACCGAGCATCATGTTGTTCGACGAGCCCACTTCCGCGCTCGATCCCGAAATGGTCAAGGAAGTTCTGGACGTGATGCTGGGCCTCGCCGAGGATGGAATGACCATGCTCGTGGTGACCCATGAAATGGGATTCGCCCGTCAGGCGGCGGATCGAATCATCTTCATGGACGAGGGCCGTATTCTGGAGTCCGCGACGCCAGAGAAATTCTTTGCCGATCCGGAGCACGAGCGCACGAGAGCCTTTCTTAGCCAGATTCTGCATTGAGGAGCGTCCAGGTCGGCTCGCTCTCCTGTATGCCGGTCCCGGAAAAGCCAATGCAGAGATGGCACCAGGCTGTCGAGATGGAACTCGAACGGGCCAACTGACGCCGCATACCCTTGCCGCCCGCCTTCTCGGCGATGTGATCGCTCTGCTTGCAATGGTTGCGGGCGGAGCAGTCCAAAGCCGTGTTCGACAACATGCCTGCACTTGTCCGGCAGGCGATCCGCGCAATCCAGTTTGGGGCAGGAATCGGCAAATGCCGGGGAGCCGCGACCAAGGCGAGCGAACCGATGCCGGACCGTGAACGCTTCGCTTGTCGCACGGCAAATAAAAAGATATCCGCGAGAAAGCTACATCCGGAATCATATCGTGGCCCGGATGTCGTGACCGGCAAGCGGAAGGACCGCAAGGACTGGCCCGATCCGCGCAAACCCAAGACCGAACTCGTCAAGGAAATGCAGGCCGCCGTCGCAAGCAGCGGATCTGGAAATACGTCCTACAAGGCGGCGGTAAGCTCGAAGCGGTTCCCCGGATGCGTCAGCGTCGCAAAGGAAGCGACTCTTCCCTGGCTCCAGGTTCGGCGTGTCATGACGAGCGCGGGCTCTCCCGCGCGCATATGAAGGAGCTTGCGAACACGCGGCTCAGGCATGACCGAACGTACCCGATGCTCGAAGCGTTCGATCGGTGCGACCTGCGTCAGATATTCGTTGGGCGTATGTTCGGAGAAGTCCAGATTGCAGTAGCCGGGCGCGATCGCGGCCAAAACATAGCGGTCTTCGAGCTGGAGCGGCTCGCCAGCCTCATAATGAACGATGATCGAATGAAAGACCGAGGTTCCGATCGCTACGCCCAGAAGCGGCGCCGAATCGGCATCGCTCTTGAGCGCTGCATTCTCGACCACCTCGGCGTGATATTCATGACCGCGCCCACGGATTTCGTCGGCGATATTGCGGATCTCGATCATGTGGCCGATCGGCTGTTGCTCGGCGATGAAGGATCCGACGCCCGCGTGGCGAATGATCACGCCTTCCTTCTGCAACTCGCGCAATGCGCGGTTGGCAGTCATTCTCGAGACACCGAACCGGTCGACGAGTTCGGCTTCCGAGGGAAGCCGGTCGCCGGGCTTGAGCGCCCCACTCTGTATTCCTTCAGTCACCGACTGTTTAATCACCGCATAGAGCGGATCGGCCCCAAGGCCCGGCCTGCCATCTCGCATTGAGGCGCGCGGTTTCAGATCAAACGTCATGTTCATAGCGTGATGCTCTCCCTGCACCATAGATAGTGGCTGGCCGCGGGGCGGCAATAGGGCACAAGGTTTCCGGCCTCAGAGAAGAAAGGCCCGGCCTGCATATCTGCAAACCGGGTCGAAAGAAATGCGACGTGTTCACAGGATCATTTGAACTTGTAGCTCATGCTTACATAGTAGCGCCGATACGACAGATCATATGTCATCGTATCGGTATTACCGTCGGTATAGCTGCGAATGTACGGCGCCTTTGTGTCGAACAGATTATCGACACCGAATGCGATCCGCGCTTCGTTGTCGAATTCATAGGCCAGCTGAAGATTATTGTAGAGAATATCCTTGGTCTTGTAGCCGATGTTGGCCGGAGCGGCGTTGAAGTCCTGCGCCTTGCCCGTCCACTGGACCGAATAGGTGCCGGTGAAGCCTCCCTTGCCGAGGCTCAAGACACCATAGCCGCGCCAATGCGGAAAGCCTCCGTTGCCGCCGCCAATACGACCATCGTAGATGATCGGCGGAGCGCTTTCATAAGGCGTGATCTCATATTTATCGAGATAGGTGATATTCATATTGAGCGATGCATCGAGCGACCCGATCCGGCCCGCGTAAAGCGCGCCGAAGTCGATACCGCGCATATCCTCACGGCCGACATTGATCAGTTGCGACGACAAGAGCGAAACCTCGCCGGTGACCGTGCTGCGCGCGATATCCGAAGGCCCGCAGAAAGACAGGCCGAGGCCCGGCGTGTTATAGCAGAGCGCGAGCTTGGTCGAGCCCGCGAGCGACCGGATTCCGCCGCGGATCTTGATGTCATAATAGTCTGCGGTGAGCGTCAGGCCCGGCGCGAAGGTCGGCTCGTAAACGACACCGGCTGTCAGCGTCTTCGCGGTTTCGGGCTTCAGGTTCCGATTGCCACCGGTGTTGGTGAGGATCGAGTTGCCAAGCTGGACATAGCCAGCCGGGACGCCGGCTGCGCGGCAATTGGCGACGAGCACCGCATTGCTGCTGGTCGAATAATTGCTGCACGGGTCGGTGGTCGTGAGGTTGCCCTGGACGACGCCGGCGAAGAGCTCCGGCACGGTCGGCGCGCGGAAGGCCGTGCCGTAGGTGCCGCGAATGCGCAGACCTGCGCCGAAGAGCCAGTCGCCGCCGAACTTGTAGTTCCAGCTTCCGCCGAACAGGTCATATTTGGAGTAGCGAACTGCGCCGTTGAGCGTCAGCTCCTCGATGAACGGAAGGTCGGCCAGAATGGGAGCCGAGACTTCCAGATAGGCCTCGCGGCTGACGAGCTTGCCGGAAATGGGATCCTGCTGGTTGGTGTTGGCAATGCCAAGCACGGTCAGCGGATCGGGATCGCGCCAGCCCTTGTCCTGCCGGTAGGTGACGCCGGCGGCGATTCCGAGCGGCCCGCCGGGCAATTCGAACAGCGAGCCGTGAACATCGGCGCTCGCCGTCAGCAATTCATTGCCGCCAGTGTCGCGCGACGTGAAGAGGATATATTTGAGCACCTCGGGCGTGAGATTGGCGCCGAGATAGTCGCCGCACGGGATCGCCGCGCCCGTCGCGAAGCTGCAAACGGCGGGGTTCAGCGAATTGCGCACCCGCTCGAGGTTTGCGATATTCGTGAAACCGTCGATGCCGGTGTTGCGGCCGTAGCCGGCCGACACTTCATAGCGCCAGTCGCCGGCGATGCCGCCCTTGAACCCTGCCGTCGCCTGGAGCGTATTGGTATCCTGGAAGGCGACGCGGGGCCCCGCTTCGGCAAGACGGCGCTGGATGAGCGTGATGTTCTGGCCGGTGGGATTGGTCGGATTCGCAGCCGAGACCGCTAGGTTGCGGATGGTGCCTGGCGTCGCAATCTGCTTCGACTCGCGGTGCGTGTAGAGAAATTCAGCGAAGAAATCGATGTCGTCGCTGATTTCATAGTCGGCGAACATCGCCGTGCTGATCCTCTGGATCGGGCTCACCGCGTTGATATAGGGATTGCCGTTGAAGTTATGCTTCGACGCCACATAGGGCTCGTAGAAATTTCCGTTGCCGTTCGGATCATTGTTGAAGTTGATCTGGCTACCGTCGGGCAGCGCCGCGCGTCCGCCCGCCGTCGATGCGCTGTCCACGCAAACGAGCGCGCCGCCCACTTCGCCGAGCCCGCAGGGCGCCCGGCTCGCCATGTTGATCGGCGAGGTGTCCTGGAAGGTCGCGTAGAAGGATATCCCGCCGCGATCGTTGCGGAGCCCGAGCGACAGGTCGATCGTCGTGCTACGCCCGTCTCCGCGCTCGGTAATCCCCTGCCGGGCCGCGAGTCCGAGTCCTTCGAAATTGCGCTTGGTGATGAGATTGACGACGCCTGCGACCGCATCGGTCCCGTAGATGGCCGATGCGCCATCCTTGAGCACGTCGACCCTTTCGAGCGCCTGCGTCGGGATCATGTTGAGGTCGGGCGACGTGTTCGCGCCCGTGCCGCCCGAAACGAGCCGGCGGCCATTGAGAAGGGTCAGGGTGCGATTGATCCCGAGCCCGCGAAGGTTGACCTGCGACGTGCCCCAACCCCGGCCGGTCCAGTAGGCATTGCCCTGGTTCCCGGCGAAACCGGCCGAAGCGGGAAGGCGCTGAAGAATGGAGTCGAGGTTAACCGCGCCGGTGTTCTCGATTTCCTCGGCGCCAACGACCGAGATCGGGTTGGCGGCGGCGACGTTCGCGCGGGGGATGCGGCTGCCGGTGACGATGATATCGCCACCATCTTTCGGCGCGCTAGCGCTCTCTTCGGCTGACTGCGCGAACGCCGTCGTGCTCATAAGGCTCAGCATAGCCGTGCCAGCGAAAAGATTGATGAAATTCGACGGTTTCATAATGGCCCCCTTGTTGCGGCTCGATAGGACTGTCTCGCTCCTGCGCACCTTTTCATTTGTAGTTGCGGCCGGAGAGCCTCGGCGGCGCCCGGCCATGTGCAGCGTTTTTGTGACATGATTCGCGCAAACGTCAATACCTGTATATACGTTTATGCATATTTGACGCCGTCGCCGCATGGAGGAAGCGATTTGCCTATTGACAGCCTTCTGCTTGTATAGACATGTAGTGTCATATCCGGGCGATGACTCGGACCAACAGGGGGCGCGAATGATGATCTGCCACGCCGAATTGCCGGGCCTTCATGCCTTCGCCCTCCGCTCCTCAGGCGGCATCTGCCTATCCCGTCCGCTGGCGAAAGCCGGACCGCTGGCTGGCGCCCGCCATCATCGACCGATTACCGATTGTGAGGATTTCGACTGCAACTGAACTGAAAGGAAGACGACGATGAAGCTTGCCATTATTCTGGCCGCCGCGCTGCTGCCGGCAACCGCGTTCGCACAGGCCCATCATGGTGATCATTCGCACGACGAAAACGATAATCATGCGCAAGCAAATGCCCCTGTCCTTCCGAAGAAAACGGTCCCCGCCACATCGATTTCGCCCGAATATGTCCAGTTCGCGACGAACATCGAGATTATCCCCGACATCGAAAAGGCGGTCGCCTCGCCCTCGGCGCTCCTGACGCACGAAGGCCTGTTCGGGCCGCTCCTGTTCGCCGAGCAGAACCGCGCCTTCTTCATCGAGCTCAAGCCGGGCATGTTCCTCGCCGAGCATCCCCACCCGACAGGCAGCATTATCTATACGGTGCGCGGCAAGTGGGTGCTCGCCAGCGAAGGCAAGCGCCAGGTCATGGAAGCCGGCTCGCTCTTCCGCTTCGGCGACCAGATGCCGACGGGATGGGAAGCCCCATTCGGCGAAGGCGCGCTGCTCCTGGTCGTCAAGGGCAAGGCGCCCAACGACGGCTATGAGACCTTCAACAAGGGCATCCTGTCGATGCAGGCGGCGGTCGACAAAGAGCGCAAGGAAGGCACGGCATTCTATTACAATGCGCTGGCGCCCAATCACCCTGCGATCGTTTTCGCGCGCAGCGTCAACCCCAACTTCGACACGGTGCTGAAGAACATCAAATATTGAACCGGGGGACCGCCCATGTACCGTAAATTCGCCCTGGCGGCAGCGCTTCTCGCGCTGCCGCTTTACCAGGCCATTCCGGCATCCGCAGGGGCGCCCGCCGCCCCTGCGAAGCCGAAGCCCGTCGCCTGGCAGAAGGTTTCGTCAGTCGATCTTGCCGAGTTCAACAAGGATATCGTGCCCGGCAAGCTGACGATGGACGTCGCCATCTACATGCCGTCCAACTTCGACCCTTCCTTCAACAAGCTGAACCTGCCGAAAATGCTCGAAGGGCTTCGGGCTGCGAAGGAAATCTACCGCCCGGCGGGCGTCCAGATCAATCTGCTCTGGGTCAAGACGGGCGCGATCGATCCGCGTTTCCTGGCACTCCAGGCAAACGAGATTCCGCGCATTCCCGACACCGAATATGTGAACTCCTACGAGGCATCGAAGCGGCATCCGACCGAACTGACGGCCCAGGCCCGCGACGCCTTCGGGTCGATCATCGAGCCGGACAAGAATAACAAACGGACGATCTACCTCGTTGCGCTCCAGGATGTGGTCATGCCCTTCCTCGATCCGTCGGACAAGCGCAACTGGACGGTCAAGATGGTGCGGACGGGCGGCCTCTCCTTCCCGACCTATTCGTACTACACGAGCCTCCCCGACCAGTTTCGGGGCGTCATCACCATCACCAACCTGTCGACGCCGAGCCGCCAGCGGCGGACGATCGCGCACGAACTCGGTCACAAGGTGATGAATGTCAGCCACGAATATAAGGAGACCAGCCCAGCCCACGAAATTTTCGCGGACGGCGGCCTGATGCTCTACGGTTCGGGCGAAGACATTCCGTCGGGCGCCGCAGGACGCTGGCACCTCGAGCGGCTGCGCATGTCGCCCTTCCTCTATGTGCTCGGCAGCGACGGAAGCAAGAAATGGAACCCCGACTATAAGGACGGCGGGCATTATTATGACCCGCTCTATGGCGACAAGGTCGTCCACTTCCCGGGCCAGTCGAGCATGGATCCCAATTGGTAAGCGGATTTGTATCCGCCGTCCGGCTTCTGCGGAGCAGTCCCCCGGAGAGCCGCAGTGACTATGCGGGCGTTCGGCCGGCCCTCTCCCCGGGGGCAGGCCGGGCGTCCGCAGGTTGCGACGTTCTGAAGCAGGTGCCTGCTCGCTGTCGTCAGTATGTCGCCCCGACGCCGGATTCCGCCTCGCCGTTCGGCGCGCGGCCCGACCATGGCTTGCCGGGCCTCACGCAAGGCCAGCGGCAGGGGGTATCGGCATGAGACCGTCCTTCGCAGCCATTCAGGAGAGCGCTGCGCGCATGAACCGGCGGCTGACGGTCCCTGGCCGCAGTCGGGGCCGGAAGATCGCGACGTTCGTTGTCAAGTCGCCGCGCGCCCGATAGGAATTGGCTGTGCTCCGGACCATCTTCTCGGCTCGTGAAAGAATTCATGCTGCGATATGCGGTGCATTGATGCTGTTCTATGCGGCAACGATGCCGGCCAAGGCGGCCGACCAACTCCAGCATTCCTCGGCGCTAATGGTCTCGCATGCGCACGATGGTCTTGGCGGTTTTTCGGTCGATGCGGTGCATGACGACCACGATCACCAATCCGCGCATCATGGCGATGGGGCGGATACCGGCGAGCCGACGGACGGCGAGATGGCGGACGGACATCATCATCATGGCGATGCCGGCCCCAATATGCTCGTTTGCGAAACCCCTATGCCCTCCTCCCTCTTGCTCGCGGACGACCTTTACGGCGTTGGCAAAGAGCGATCGATCACGGGCCTCCGACCCGTCGGCCCCGAAAGACCGCCCAGACGTTTCTCGCTGATCGCCTGAGCCGGCTACCGGCGCGCGGGGTGTTTTCCACCTTTCAGCGGGGCCTTTGTCCCATGCATCCCATCCAGCGCGCACCTTGGCCGGTTGCCAACGCGCGGCCTGTCCGGGGCCAGATTCCGGGTCCGAACGCGCCCCCACCCCCCCGCGCGCCGCGACGCCCGAACCGTCCCCGGCCTGACTGCCATTCCCCGCACGCAGCGAGCTGTGCGGGCGTCCTACTTTTCTTCGTTTTCAGGAGATGCTCCCTATGTTTATCCGCACGATCGCTCCACCCGGGGCGACCAGTCGAAAGCTGCTGCTCGCCGCAAGCCTCGTTCTTCTTGTCCTGCTCACGGCCGGCACCGAAGCCTGGGCGCATAATGTCGCCGAGGGCGACAAGGGCTATATCCAGGAAAGCAGCGGCATCCTCTTCTGGCCCTTCGTCTATCTCGGCGCCAAGCATATGGTCACCGGTTACGACCATCTGCTCTTCCTCTTCGGCGTCATCTTCTTCCTCTACCGGATGAAGGACATCGGCCTTTATGTGACATTGTTCGCGATCGGCCATTCGACCACGATGCTCTTCGGGGTGCTCACCGGCATCAGCGCCAACGCCTATGTCATCGACGCGATCATCGGCCTCTCGGTCGTCTACAAGGCGCTCGACAATCTCGGCGCCTATCAGCGCTGGTTCGGGTTCCAGCCGAATACCAAGGCCGCGACATTGATCTTCGGTTTCTTTCACGGCTTCGGGCTCGCGACCAAGATCATCGAGTTCGAGATCGCCAATGAGGGGCTGATCCCGAACCTTCTTGCGTTCAATCTTGGGGTCGAGATCGGGCAGCTGCTCGCGCTCGGCGCCATCCTCATCCTCATGGGATATTGGCGCCGCACGCCAAGTTTCATGCGCCACGCCTTCGCCGCCAATGTGCTGCTGATGACCGCGGGCTTCGTGCTCGTCGGCTACCAGCTCGCCGGCCTCGCCATCAGCTAATCCAAAGGATAATTATCATGTTCAATTCCCAGCGTCCCCAAATCGAAGATCTGCCGACGACCGGCCAGCTCCTCCGCGCGACCGCGCTCGCGATCGCCGCCGCCGGTGCGATCCTCGTCACGGTTGTCCTCCCCAGCGAATATGCGATCGACCCGACGGGCATCGGCCGCCAGCTCGGCCTCACCGATATGGGCGAGATCAAGGCGCAGCTTGCCGAGGAGGCTGCACGCGACGCCGCCGCCGAAGCGGCCGTCCCGGCGCCCGCCGCGGTGGCGGCCACCGATACCGCTGCGCCGCCCGTGGTCGCTCCCCCGGTCGAGGAAGCCGTGAAGGAGGTCGCGGCCGAAACGACCGCACCGGCCCCTGTGGTGGCAGCGGTTGCCAAAACCGCCACACCGCCGGCAGCCCCCAGTCAGCGATCCGACACGATGAAGCTTACCCTTGCCCCCGGCGAATCCACCGAGATCAAGGCGACGATGACAAGCGGGGCGAAACTGTCGTTCGACTGGTCGGTCGAGGGCGGCCACGTCAATTTCGACACCCACGCCGACGCACCTGGCATATCCTATCATGGCTATGGCAAGGGCAAGGAGTCTACCGGCGACAAGGGCGAACTCGTCGCCGCCTTCGACGGCAAGCATGGCTGGTTCTGGCGCAATCGTTCGGAGGGGCCAGTGACGATTACGCTGCGCATCAAGGGCGAATATAGCGACGTCAAACGCATGCTCTGACGCATCGTCCCCAGGACCCCATGGAGCGACCTGCCCGGACATAAAATTGTTATGTCCGGGCAGGTTCGAACTTTTCGCTTCCTTTGGCATGCCCGGGATGGCCGCGATGTACGATGATCGGCAGGCTGTCGCCGGCCGACGCATGAGGAAGAGCGGCAATTGGGAAGCGGTCGGCGGGACAAGACTATTGGACAGGCCGTGCACCTCGATGGTCGCCCCATCGAGACGCAACGCTCAGAGCGGGGCAGATCAAAGGCGCCGGCAGCGGCGCGCCGGCTGCCCTACTTCCTCGATACTTGCCCAATCCTCGTTGAAAAGCACATTGATATTGTCGCCCACGAAGGTCAGCTGAGGGGCCGGGGCCGACATCTCGTGCGCCCGGTCGCGATAGAGAATGCGCGCGCGCGTGCCGCCATCGGAGAATTCGGCGGACAGGCGCAGGTCATCGGGACAGGCATAGATGCGCCGGACGACCTCGGACTTGCGGTTGATGTCACGATAGGTCTCTTCCTCCGGCCCCTGCGAGCAGCCACCCAGCAGAAACAGGGCGAAGACCGGAACGCCGAAGACGGCCCGGGATAGCGATAATTTCCGTTCTGGCGCGAACATCGCGAAATCCTTCTTGAATTGCTCAGTCCGGTCGCCGAGATCGGCGGCCCGTCCATTATTTGTCGCCGCGGGCACGGGGGGATGTTGCGCCCGCGGCGTGACGGGGCCCAGGGACGTCCCCGCCAAAGCTCGAAGTTCAGCGCCGCGTTCGCGGGCGCCGGGCCTGCGGCGGATGAACGCCGCCACGGCGCTCCACCGACAGATGCTGTGCCAGGTTGCGATCACTCGCCTCGAGAAACTTCGTGAAGTTTCCGCGCAGCACCCGGCTCGGTACGAACGGCGACAGAAAGCCGCGGCAGGTCAGGCTGTGGATGAGGAAAGTTCCGGCGGGTTGCGGAACCAGTTCATAGCACTCATCGAACGATATGAGCCGGCCGAACCCGAAGCGGATGCCGAGCTGCAAATGCATCTCGGCCACGAGAATATGCGCCGCCATCGGCCGCAAGATCTGCTTCCCGTCTTGTCCGATGAAACGAACCCGAATTTCCTCGCCGGCCCGAGCCTCGCCGCTGAGCCGCACAAAGGGATGCCAGCGAGAATAGTCGGCGAAGCGGGTCAGCGCAGTCCAGACCCGTGCCGGAGGCTCCTTCAGCAGGGATTCGTTGGTGACCGTAAGCATGTTCCTCTCCCGAAAAGACCGGCAGGCCCGTCAGCCCTCGGCCCGCCGCATGCCGTGCAGCACTTCGACCGGTCCCAGCGTCACGAGGCCGATACCGTGCTTCGGCCCGATCTCTTCGGCGAAGGCGCGCAGCAGGCTCTCCTCGTCGATGATCTCGATGATCAGCGGATATTTGGGATCGGGCAGATGCAGCTCGTGATTGAGCTTGCGCGGACCGTAACCTACCCAACCACGGACGATCGTAAAGCCGAGAAGACCGTGCGATTTCGCATGGTCGAGGATGTCTTCCCAGAGCGGCACGTCGCCGCTGGGTGCCAGTTCGTCGGTGAAGATGCGCAATTGCGCATATTGTAGCTTTGTCATGATCTGTCTCTCCATATCTGTACGAAAGGCAGGTCCGGCGGCGTCACGCGCCGCCGGACTCGTCGGTCAGGTCGCGGGCGCGAGCGGCACCGGATCGTGCTGCGGGCGGGGACGGGTGTCGCGGCGGTACATCCACGCCGTGATCGCCGGCAGGACGAGCAAGGTGAGCACCGTACAGGTGATCAGCCCGCCGATGACCACGGTCGCGAGCGGTCTCTGGACCTCCGCGCCGGTGCCCGTCGCGAGCGCCATCGGCACGAAGCCGAGGCTTGCGACGAGCGCGGTCATCAGCACCGGCCGGACGCGCTCCATCGCGCCGCCGACGATCGCCTCGTCATCGCTCATGCCATTCTCGCGCCGCTGGCGGATCGCGCTCATCATCACGAGCCCGTTCAGCACGGCGACGCCGGAGAGGGCGATGAAGCCCACCGCAGCGGTGATCGAGAAGGGAATGCCGCGAAGGAGGAGCGCGAACACCCCGCCCGCCAGCGCCATCGGCACCGCGCTGAACACGATCCCCGCCGGCCGGAGGCCGCCGAGCGCCATGTAGAGCAGGCCGTAGATGGCGAGGAAGCAGATCGGGACCACGATCAGCAGCCGGAGGCGTGCCGATTGCAGGCTTTCGAACGTGCCGCCCCAGTCGGTGTACATGCCGGCCGGCAGCTTGAGCTCGCCGATCTTCTCCTGCGCTTCGGCCACGAAACCGCCAAGGTCGCGTCCGCGGACGTTGACCTGGACGACGACCATCCGCTTGCCATTTTCGCGGCTGATCTGGTTGAGGCCCTGCGTATAGCTGAACCGCGCCACTTCGCGCAGCGGCACCGAGCTCGCGATCTGCCCCTCTCCTGCCGGCAACATGACCGGGATCGAGCCGAGCGTTTCAAGATCGTCGCGCTGGGCATCGGGGAGACGGACCACGACCGAGAAGCGGCGATCGCCCTCGAAGAGCAGCCCCGCCTCGCGCCCGCCGAGTGCGGCCGCGACGGTGTTGGCGACCTCCTCGACCGACAGCCCGTAACGAGCCGCCGCGAGCCGGTCGATCTTGACGTCGAAGGTCGGTGCCCCCGACGTCTGCTCGGCGCTCACATCGCCCGCCCCCGGTATCTTCCGGAGGACGGAGGCGATGCGGGTGGCCTCGGCGCTCATCGCGTCGAGATCGTCCCCATAGAGCTTGACCGCGACGTCGGCGCGAACGCCGGCGATCAGCTCGTTGAAGCGCATCTGGATCGGCTGCTGGATTTCCGTGCGGTTCCCGATCAGCGGTTTCATCCGCGCCTCGATCCGCTTCAGGATATCCTCCTTGCTGTTGACGCCTTCGGGCCACTCGCTTTCTGGCTTCGGGATTACATAGGTGTCCGAGGCATTGGGCGGCATGGGATCCGTACCGAGGTCGGCATTGCCATTCTTCGAGAAGACCAGCGCCACCTCGGGCAATGTCTTCAGCGCGTCCTCGATGCGAAGCTGCATCTGCGTCGACTGGTCGATCGACGCCGAGGGCACGCGGAAGTTGGTGACCGTGATGTCTTTCTCGTCGAGCTGCGGCATGAACTCCTGACCGAGGAAACCGAAAGCGAAGACGGCGGCGAGGAAGACCCCCGCCCCCGACGCCACGAAAGGCAGGGGACGCGCGACCGCCTTGTCGAGCAGCGGCGCATATTTTTCTTTGAACCAGCGGATCGGCTTGACCTCGGTCTCGCTGACCTTGCCCTTCACGAAGATCGCGATCATCGCGGGGATGAAGGTGAGCGAGAGGACGAAGGCCGAAGCGAGCGCCACCATCAAGGTGACAGCCATCGGCGAGAAGGTTTTGCCCTCGACACCCTGGAAGGTGAGCAGGGGCACGAAGACGAGGAAGATGATCGCCTGACCATAGACGGTCGGACGGATCATTTCCTGGGCAGCGATTGTGGTTTCCTCCATACGTTCGGCGCGGCTGAGCAGGCGCCCTTCATGCTCCTGCCGCTCGGCAAGCCGCCGCAGGGCATTTTCGACGATGATGACCGCGCCATCGACGATCAGACCGAAGTCCAATGCGCCGAGGCTCATCAGATTGCCCGAGACCCCGAGCCGGTTCATGCCGGTCGCGGTCATCAACATGGTGATCGGGATGACCGCCGCGGTGATGAGCGCGGCACGGATATTTCCGAGCAGCATGAACAGGATCGCGATGACGAGCAGCGCACCCTCGACAAGGTTCTTTTCGACCGTCGCGATCGTCGCATTGACGAGCTTCGAGCGGTTGTAGACCGGCTCGGCGAACACGTCGGGCGGCAGATTCTTGTTGATCTCGGTGAGCTTGTCCGCCGCGCTGTTGGCGACGATGCGGCTGTTGCTGCCGATGAGCATCAGCACGGTCGAGATGACCGCTTCCGAGCCCATGCGGCTGCCCGAGCCGGTGCGCACCGCGCCGCCGATCACGACCTCGCCGACATCCTTGACGCGAACCGGCGCCCCGCCCCGCGTCGCGACGACGGCTTCCTCGATCTCGGCGATCGATTTCAGCCGCGCGTCGGCGCGCACGAGAAAGCTCTCGCCCGCCCGCCGGACATAGTTGGACCCCGCCGAGAGGTTGGCCCGTTCGAGCGCGTCGGCGAGTTCGGTGACCGAGAGGCCATAGGTCGCCAGCGCGTTGAGGTTCGGCTGGACGAGATATTGCTTCACATAGCCGCCGTTCGAGTCGACGCCGGCGACGCCCTCCACGGTGCGCATCTGCGGACGGATCACCCAATCCTGGACCGTCCTGAGATAGGCCGCCTTGGCGAGGTCGGTCGTCAGCCGTTCACCCTCGGGGGTGAGATAGGCTCCGTCCGACTGCCAGCCGGGCTTGCCGTCGACGATCTTCACGCCCTTGCCGTCGGGATGACGGAAAGCGACCGAGTAGAAGAAGATCTCGCCAAGTCCGGTGCTGAGCGGCGCCAGATTGGGCTGGACGCCGGCCGGCAGGCTGTCCTTCGCCTGCGCCAGCCGTTCGGTGACCTGCTGGCGCGCGAAGAAGATGTCGGTGTCGTCGGTGAAGACCGCCGTTACCTGGCTGAAGCCATTGCGAGTCAGCGAACGGGTCATGGTGAGGCCCGGCACACCGGCAAGCGCAGTCTCAATCTGGAACGTGACCTGCTTTTCCATGTCGACGGGACCGAGCGTCGGGTTGAAGGTGTTGATCTGGACCTGCCGGTTGGTCACATCCGGCACGGCATCGATCGGCAGCTTGGTGATTTGCCAGCCCCCGATCGCGACGACGAGCAGGGTCAGGGCGACGACGGCCCATCGCCACCTGACCGATAAGCTCAATATGCGGCTGATCATTCCGCCGACTCCTTCTCGAGTTCGGCCTTCAGCAGGAAGGCGTTGACGGTCGCGATCGGCGTTCCGGCTTTCAGCCCCGACGCGATCGCCACCATCCCGCCGCTGCGGCTGCCGACGCGCACCGTCTGGGCGCGGAAGCCCGTCTTGGTGCGGATGAAGACGACGGTGCGGTCACCGATGGTCTGGACGGCATCCTGCGGCACCATCACGCCGTCGCTGACCGCGCCGCCGCTGGCGAAGATCCGCGCCTGGATGAGCTGGCCCGGAACCATCTGCGACACGCCGCCGGTGGGCGTCACGACCACCGTCGCGGCGCGTGTCGTCGGATCGACGACACCGGTTTCGGAGCGCACCCGGCCTTCGATCACCATGCCGTCGGCGGTGGTCAGCTCGACCCGGTCGCCGGCACGAACGCGCGCGGCGTCGGTCGGCGGCAGGCTGGCGGTGATCTGGAGCCGGCTGCCATCGGCGACCCGGAACAGCTCGGTTTCGGCAGCGACAAACTGGCCAAGGCTCGCCGGCGCCGCGGTGATCCGGCCCGATACCGGGCTGACCACCGACACCGACCGGCCATCGGACGCCACCTTGGTGGCGCCAGCGGCGGCCGCGGCGCGCTGCGCATCGGCCTGCGCGACCGCGAGATTGGCCTGCGCCGTTTCATAATCGGCGCGGGGCGAGACACCCTGGTTCATCAGCGTGCGTTCGCGTTCGAGCTGGCGCTGGGCGAGCTGGACGCGGGCCGCGGCCGCGCTGCGATCGGCAACAATCGCCGAGGCATCGCGGCTTTCGACCAGCGCAATCGTCTCGCCAGCGCGGACCGGATCGCCGATGCGTTTGAAGATGCGCGTGACGGTTCCGCCGGCGCGCGCGGTGAGCACCGCTTCGGCGTCGGGCGTCGCCTCGACCGTCGCCGAAGCCGGGATGGCGGCATCGAGCTCGCCCCCTGCCGCGGCGGCGACCTTGATCTGCGAGGATTCGATCCCCTCCGGCGTGATGGCGATATCGTTGCTGGCGGCAGCGCTCTTCTCGGCGACAGCTTCGATCGGCGCGGCATCGGGCTGCGTCATGCGCGCAACGCCGAAGCCGAGCGTAGCGGCGATAGCGAGCGCGACAGCCGCACCCGCATAAAGGCGGTTCTTCTCGGTCATTGGATGATTTCCCCCGTGATGGTGGTGCCCTGGAGTCGGGCAAGGGCGGCGCGCGCATCGAGCCGCGCCGCTTCGGCGTCGAGAACGACGCCGCGCGCGAGGCCGAGGCCGTGCCGCGCCGCGAGCAGCTCGATCAGCGGCGCCTTGCCGCTCTCGTAAGCGATGCGCGCGAGGCGGTAGCCTTCCTCGGCGGTCGCAAGCGTCTGCTGTGCCGCAGTGACGCGGACGTTCGCCGCTTCGTTCAGCGTCATGGCCGCTTCGATATTCGACGCGGCCTCGAGCCGCGCCGCCTCGACGCGGGCATCGGCGCCGCGCAAATCGGCCTGCGCCGCAGCGATATTGCCGCGGTTGCGGTCGAAGAGCGGCAGCGGCACGCTGACGCCGACGAGCAGCGCATTGGCCTTGTCGCCTTCGAGCCGGCGCGCGCCGACCGATACGGTCACATCGGGCGTTGCGGCCCGCTTCGCGACCGACACCCGAAACACCGCCGCATCCCTCTCAGCTTTCGCCGCGAGATATGGCGCCGTCTGGAGCGGATCGAGCGGACCGTAGCGCGGGGCGGGATCGAGACGCTTCAATAGTGGTTCGGCAAGCGAGGTGAATTGCGTCCCCTGCCCCGAGAGCGCCGAGAGCCGGGCATAAGCCGCCACCCTTTCGGCGACCGCCGCGCTCAGCTCCGCGCGAAGCGAATTGGTCTCGGTCTCGGCCTGGAGGCTACGCAGCCGCGCTTCCTTCCCGGCCCTAACGAGAGCCCGCGCGACGCGGAGATCCTCTTCGGCCTCCTCGAGCTCGTCCTCGGCAAGTAGGACACGGCGATCGGCAATCTCCGCCGCACCATAGGCGCGCGCGAGATCATAGGCGTAAGCGAGCCGGCCATCGACGCCGCGCGCCTTGGCTGCCTCGACGCCGGCCACGCCGGCTGCAATGCGTGCAGAGCGCTTGCCCCCCAGCTCGATCGGCTGGTTGAACTGGATCGTCGTCTCGGACCGGTTGTAGCCATTATAGGGGCTCTGGCCGCCGATATTTTCGGTGAGCGCACTGACGCTCGGATTGGGACGCACGCGGGCTTGCTGTGCAAGACCTTCGGCCCGCGCGATGTCCGCTTCGATGATTTCCTGACGCGGAGCATCTTCGGTCGCCCGAAAAAGCTCAGCGAAGGGCGGCGCGGTTTGCGCCATGGCGGCAGCGCTGGCCAATGTGCCAGCGGCGCCGAGCAGGCCCAGCAACGCGTTTCGCACGCGTCGCCGGCCGAACGGATCGGTCATGGGAAAAACTCCTAGAATTGATGCAAGGCGGCGCGCCAGAAGGCGCGCGAGGCATCAGATTCTAGGCGGTCGCAAAAGGCCTTCGGGCGCGATCCCGCGCCGGCTCATATCCATTGGCAGCGACCAGATGATCGCCGCGAACAGCATCGGTCCGACGGGCGCGATGCCCGGATCGGCGTCGGTCATGCCGTGCATGACGGCGTGGGTCGTCTTGTGGAGGTCGACGTCGGGCATCGACGGCTCATCGTCGTCATGCTCGATGATATCGGTCATCACCACCCGATCGTCATGTCCGACAAGCGCACCGTGCCAGCCGCTCATGCCGACGATGTTGGTAAGCGCAAGCATGGCGAGCAGCGCGCCGAACAGCACGAAGCGCAGCGACGGGCGCACAGAACGGCCGCGCACCCATGGCGCGTGGCGCAGCGAGGCCGCCGGCGTGAGGGTCACGCCCCTCATCCGGGTTTCGTCCATTCGGGGTGCAGATCGTCGATCACATAAGCATGCGACGTTGCGCCCGACGCGTGCTGCGAGCGGACATGCTCATGGTCGCCGCCAAGCTCGGGATGCTCGTGCGGCACCAGATCGGGATCGCGCGACGGCCAAAGCAGGACGGCGGCGAGCGTGCCGACGAAGGCGATCGCGCTCATCGCGGCAAAGGCCGCGGTCATCGAGACGCTGGCACCGAGCTTGCCGACAAGCGGATAGCAGATCAGCCAGCAGACATGACTGAGGGCAAATTGCGCAGCGAACAGAGCCGGACGGTCATCGGCATTGGCCGAGCGCTTGAGCAAGCGGCCGGAGGGCGTCAGGCTCATCGAATAGGCGACGCCGAGGATGAGCCAACCGCCGAGCAGCAGATACCAGAAGGCCGGCCCCGCCGGGACCGACGCGCTGATCCACGCCATCACGCCAAGCCCGACCGAGAGCATCGCCGCGGCGCCGAGCATGACGGGGCGGTCGGGCATCCGGTCGAGGATCGCGGGCAGGGCGAAGGCCGCGGCCATCGAGCCGAGGCCATAGGCCGCCATGGTGAGCGCCACATCCTGCTGCGAGAGACCGAGCGTGTCGCGAACGAGGACCACCGTGTTGACGATGACCATCGAACTTGCGGCGGCAGCCGAAAGCGTGATCGCGAGCAAGCCACGAAGGCGCGGCGTCTTCAAATAGATGCGGATGCCGCGCGTCGTCTTGTCGTAGATGCCCGCATCGCGCTTCGCCGAGGCTTCGGGGCGCGGCAGCGTGACCGAAAGGACAAGGAGCGCCGAAGCAAGGAAGCCGACCGCGGTTCCCGAAAACAGCCAGTGGAAGTTGATCACTGTCAGCAAAGCCGCCGCGAGCAGCGGGCTCGTGATATTTTCCATGTCGTAGGCGAGGCGTGAGAGCGACAGCGCGCGCGTATAGTCGCGCTCGTCGGGCAGCACGTCGGGGATCGTCGCCTGGAAGGTCGGCGTGAAGGCGGCCGATGCCGACTGAAGCACGAAGATCAGGCAATAGATTTGCCTGATCTCGGTCACGAACGGCAGGCAAATCGCGACGCCCGCGCGCACCAGATCAAGCGTCACGAGCAGCGCGCGGCGCGGAACCCGGTCGGCGAAGGCGCCAGCGATCGGCGCGATGCCGACATAGGCGATCATCTTGATCGCAAGCGCCGTTCCGAGGACTTCGCCTGCGTTTCCGCCCGCGATGTCATAGGCCAGCAGCCCGAGCGCAATCGTCGCCAACCCGGTCCCGACCAGGGCGATGATCTGCGCAAAGAGCAGGTGCCGGTACGTGCGGTTGGCGAGAACGGCGAGCATGATTCCAATTTTCCACTATCCCCCCGGGGGGATATGCGCCTATAGGGGCGCCATGATGAATTCGTCAACCACCCTGTCGGCCGCATCCCGACTTTCCTGGCGACCGAGCCGCGAGATTGCGGCTGGACATCGCCGCGCGGCGCGGGGAAACTGAACCCATGTCAGAGCCGCACGACCATTCACACTCCCATCCGCACGTCCACAGCACGCATCCGGCGATCATCAAGCGCCTCAACCGCGCGGCGGGACATCTCAGCAGCATCGTCGGCATGATCGAAGCAGGCAAACCCTGCTCTGAAATCGCGCTCCAGCTGCGGGCGGTCGAACGCGCGGTCGCGAGCGCGAAGCGCACGCTGATCGAGGATCATGTCGAACATTGCATCGGCGGCGAGACCTCCGCCGGAGCCGAAGCGATGGCCGAGTTTCGCGCCATCTCGAAATATTTATAGTTCGGGGATAGACGGCTCGTCATGGTCTCCTCGTCGTCCGCATCGCGAAGCTTTGGCTTGCACCGGCTGCTGCTGGGCCTGACCGCCTTCGCGCTGCTGCTTTCGGCGACACTCAACATCGTGCGCCACAGTCCGGCGACGCTGCTGGCGGCGGAAGCCGAACGGCATCTCGTCCTCGACACCGAGCATGGCCCCGGCGGCCATTCGCACGACAGCGACGAGGACAGCGAGCGGACCGCGGGCCATCTGCACGGGCATAATCCCGGCGACCACAATCACGATCCGCCGCTCGAACTCGCGACTTTCAAACTCGCCGCCGACCATCCGCGCGCCCTGTGGAGCGCGGCCGGCCATTCGGCGATGGACGGCCGCCGCGGCGGCCGCCTCGACCGCCCACCCGACCTCCTGTCCGACGCGTGACCTTATGCCGCCTTCGAAGGCGGCCGCTTCACCAAGACAGGATATTTTATGATTCAGGCTTTCACCGAGCCGTCGCGCGGGACAACCGCGCGCGGACGGCTCTTGCTATTATTCACGTTTCTCGCGCTCAGCCTCTTCGCCGCCACCGGCGAAGCGATGGCGCATGCCGTTGCCGAGGGCGACAAGGGCTATATCCAGGAGATCAGCGGGGTGAATATCCTCGCGTTTCTCTATCTCGGCGCCAAACATATGGTGACGGGATACGACCATATCCTCTTCCTCTTCGGCATCATCTTCTTCCTCTACCGGATGAAGCATATCGCGCTGTACGTCAGTCTGTTCGCGATCGGCCACTCGACGACGATGCTACTTGGGGTCTTTTTCGACTTCGGGATCAACAGCTATATCATCGATGCGATCATCGGCTTCTCGATCGTCTACAAGGCGCTCGACAATATGGGCGCCTATCAGCGCTGGTTCGGCTTCCAGCCGAACACCAAGGCCGCGACGCTGATCTTCGGCTTTTGTCACGGCTTCGGTCTCGCAACGAAGATCATCGAATATGACATCTCGCCGGACGGGCTGCTGCCGAATCTCCTCGCCTTCAACGTGGGCGTGGAAATCGGACAGTTGCTGGCGCTTGGCGCCATCCTGATCGTGATGGGCTTCTGGCGCCGTTCGGCGAGCTTCTGGAAGCACGCCTACACCGCGAATGTCGTGATGATGACCGCGGGCTTCGTTCTCATGGGCTACCAGATCGCTGGCTACGCCGTCTCCTGATTGAAGGATAATCTCCATGTATAATGCCAATATTCCGTCCAAGGCGGAACTTCCCTCGACGGCGCAGCTGATCCGTTCGACCGTCATCGCCATCGTCACCGCGGGCGCGCTGCTCGTCACCGTCGTGCTCCCTGCCGAATATGCCATCGACCCGACCGGCATCGGCAAGGCGCTCGGCTTCACCGAACAAGGCGAGATCAAGGTCCAGCTCGCGGCGGAGGCCGACGCCGACCGCGCCGCCGATCGCTCGGCGGCGATCGAAGCCGCGGCGGCTGGGGCCACCCTCCCCGAGCCGGCTGACGCCGCAGCCGCGCCCGAAGCAGAGGCATCGGCCGATGCGGCCGAAGCTCCGGGGGTTCCCGGCGCCGCCGCCAGCCGCGAGGACGAAACGCGCATCACCCTGAAACCGGGTGAAGGCGCCGAGGTGAAGCTGGTCATGAAGAAGGGCCAGAAGACCGACTTCGTCTGGACGGTCGCCGGCGGCGTCGTGAACTCCGATCTTCACGGCGACGGCGGCGGAAACTCGATCAGCTATGAGAAGAAGCGCGGCCTCGCCAAGGACCAGGGCACGGTCACGGCCGCGTTCGACGGCAATCATGGCTGGTTCTGGCGCAACCGCGGCGACGCCGATGTCGTCGTGATCCTCAAGGTTCGCGGCGCGCATAGCGAGCTCAAGCGCGTCGCCTGACGCTTCGGCGAAAAAGAGAAGGGGCCGGAACCGCATCGCGGCTCCGGCCCCTTTCTATTTGACGAACGCCCGAAGCGAAGCCGGTTACTCCTCGCGCTGTCCCATCAGATTGAGGAGCATCTGGAAGAGGTTCACGAAGTTCAGGTACAGTGAAAGCGCGCCGAAGACGGCGAGCTTGCTGTTCGCTTCATGGCCGTAATGCTCGGCATATTGCGACTTGATGTTCTGCGTGTCCCATGCCGTGAGGCCGGTGAAAACGATCACGCCGATCACCGAAACGACCAGCTGCAGCGCGCTCGACTGCAGGAACAGGTTGACGAGGCTCGCGAGCACGACGCCGATCAGGCCCATGATCAGGAAACTGCCCATCTTCGAGAGGTCGCGCCCGGTCGTGTAGCCATAGAGGCTCATCGACAGGAACATCACCGCGGTGACGAAGAAGGTCTGCGCGATGCTGGCACCGGTGAACACGAGCAACACCGAGGCAAGCGAGAGGCCCATCAGCCCCGAGAATACCCAGAAAAGGGTCTGAGCCGTCGATGCCGACATCTTCTCGATCCGGAAGGAGAAGAGAAAGACGAAGGCGAGCGGTGCGAGCATGACCACCCATTTGAGCGGGGTACCGAAGATCGGCTGGTACAGGGCGGGCGTCGACGCGACGAGCATCGCGACGATGCCGGTCAGCAGGACACCCGACGCCATGTAATTGTAGACCCGCAGCATATGCTTGCGCAGGCCCGCATCGAACTCGGCGGCGCCAAGCGCGCCGCGGGTCCGGTTCAAAGATTGCTGTTCGAACATATCCATCCTCGTTGATCGATCCAACGAGCAGCACGAACAGATGTCCTGAGAAATTGATAATGATGGACCTGCATCGAGCTTGCTCGATGCGGTCCGACATCACGACCGCCTGAAGACGGATCGCCAGAGGGGCCCGGCCCGCATGGCCACCATATGATCGATCAGCGATGAAAGATCAATGAACGGGTGGGGCTCAGCCTTGGACCTCGACCGTCATTGCATAGGAAGCACGGCGCTGCGGAGCCTCGGGCTGCGGCGGCGTCGCCGGCGGCGGGCCGCCGGCGCCTTCACCGCCACCGCGGCGCCCACCGATGCTGGCGCTCACCCAATACATGCCTGCCTCGGGCCAGGTGAAGCTGACCTTGCCTTCAGCGTCGGTCTTCGCATCCATCTGCTTGATGTCGGCGCGGTAGCGGATGCCGCCGGGGATGGCGACCACGTCGATGCCCGCGGCGGGCTTGCCGTCGAGCATGAACTGGAAGGTTGCTTCCTCGCCGACCGCGAGATCGTTGGGGTGGGTGACCGGGATCATCTCGATCCCCTTGCCGCCCGCCGTGAAGACGCTGGTGGTCGGCTCACCCGCCGTCACGAACGTCTCGATGCGGTTATTGGCCTCCGCGGTCTGCACGTCGGTCGCACCCGCCGGGATCGCGGCGGCGAGATTGGCGGGCGTCGTGCCGCGCGGCAGCATCTTCTTCTCGCCCGCGAGCATGTAACTGCCCATCACCATGTCGTTGGTGACGCTGATCTTGTAGGTGCCGCCCTGCGCGATCGGCACGTCGAAGACCTGGCGGAGCTTGCCGACCATGCGGTTCTCGACCGGGATCACGCTGCCGTCGGGCGCGGTGACCACCGCATCCCATGCCTGGCCCGGATGGTCATAATAATAGAGGTCGGTCGAGTTGGCGGCATCGACCGTAAGCCACTCGTTGCCTGCCCCGGTGAACATCGTTTCCGAGGGCAGCAGCCATTGCCGCGCCTGCGCGACCGGCGAAAGAGCAAGCGCTGCGCCGGCGGCGAGCAGCAGGAGTGATTTGCGCGACTTCAGCATGACGTCCCCCTCGCTCAACGACGCACGGTCAGGCTGACCGCACCCAGCTCAAAGCTTCCCTTGCCGCTCCCCTTGGCGGTGCCAGCGGCCGATACCGTGAACGGAACCTTGACCACCTCGCGGCCGCCCCCTTCGCGGGCGGCCTCGACGACCAGCGTGTAGGCACCGGCCGTGAGCACGGGCATGCCGCCCTTGCCCGAAGTGAAACTGATCTTCGCGGCACCCGGCGCGCGCGTGGCACCAGTCACGCCATTTGGGGGCGTCGGCGTCGTCCGCCCCACCGTGCGCCACCATTGGCGCATGTCGCGCAGCCACTTGATGCCGGCATTATTCTTCTTGCCGGTGTCGTACCACACGTTGATCGTGCGCGCGGGCTTGCCCGCCTGCTCGATCCAGAGAGCGACATAGGGCTTATGGTACTCCGCGACCGTCAGCCGCGGAATGGTAATAGTCACGTCCATCGTCTGAGCGAGCGCCGGGGATGCCATCATCCCCGCGGCCCCAAAGGTCACACCGGTCAGAATAAACTTTTGCTTGGATTGCATCTCGATTCCCCACTCGCGACGGCGAAAGATGTCGCGCTTTATCGAGAACGACTATCATTTGCAATTATGCAGGTGAAGCGACCGGCCCGAATGCGTGCGACGTCCAGTCGAACGAATGGGGCTTCGGATCAAGCCGTTACGCCAACCGAATCCCCATCTGAATTTGATGGGCCCACAAGCCCGAACCCGCCGATGGCACGCCAGACCAGCGCGAACGCTCGCTCCAGCGATATTACGTAGTGGTTACGCGAGACAAAAATCGGCCCGCGTAACGCCGCGTAATATGCCGGATCTGCCCGGCAAACATCTGAAAATGTTAGGAAAAACTGGAGCGGGCGAAGGGATTCGAACCCTCGACCCCAACCTTGGCAACGGGTGAGGCGCGCGATTAGCATCGGCTCGGAGAGTCGGCAAGCCCTGTTTGCGCTTTTTCGCGCAAGGGTTGGCAAGCCGCCTTCAATTCCCACATAAGCGGATCGACACAGTCCGGCCCGGCGCTGCAACCGCCGCACCGGACCCGGCAGAACGACACAAGCAGGAGCAATCATCCGTGGCCACGCTCGGTCTCAATGCGCAGGACAAGGAAGCCGTCGAAGCCTTCCGCCGCGACGTCGTCGATCCCTCGATGAGCAAGCTCGTCATCCTCGATTTCTGGGCCGAATGGTGCGGGCCGTGCAAGCAGCTCGCCCCCGTGCTCGAAAAGGTCGCCGCCGACTATGCCGACAAGGGCGTCGTGCTGGCGAAGGTCGACGTCGACGCGAACCGCTTCATCGCCAGCCAGTTCCAGGTCCAGTCGATCCCCACCGTCTATGCGATCTTCCAGGGCCAGCCGGTCGCCAACCTGACCAATGCGCGCAGCGAGAGCCAGCTCAAGGCGATGCTCGACCAGCTCCTCGCGCAGCTTCCGATCGAAAGCGACGCGGGCGCCCGCGCGGTCGAGATCGCGCCGCTGCTCGAAATGGGCGAGGCGGTGCTCGCCGAGGGCGACGGCCAGCGCGCGGTCGGCATCTTCGGCCAGATCGTCGAGATCGCGCCCGACAACGCCGCCGCGCACGGCGGGCTGATCCGCGCGATGCTGCTCGCGGGCGACCGCGAGGGTGCGCAGGGCGTGCTCGACGCGCTGCCCGCCGAAATCGCCGGCGACCCCGCGATCGCGCAGGCGCGCAGCGCGCTGGCGCTCGCCGCCGACGCGCCCGACGCGGGCGAGCTCGGCGCGCGCGAAGCCGCAGTGGCCGCCGAGCCCGCCGACCATCAGGCGCGCTTCGATCTCGCGGTGGCGCAGATCGGCGCCGGACAGCGCGACGCAGCGGCCGACAATCTGCTCCACATCATCGCCGCCGACCGCGAATGGAACGACGGCGCGGCGCGCGCGAAGCTGCTATCGCTGTTCGAGGCGGTCGGGCTCGAAGACGCCTGGGTCGCGGCGCAGCGCCGCCGCCTGTCGCTGATCCTCTTCGGTTAGGCCGGGCATGGACGAAACCGCGCCCCTCACCATCCAGCGGATCGCGATCTTTCCGCTGCCCGGTGCGGTGCTGTTCCCGGGGCTGCACCTGCCGCTCCACATCTTCGAGCCGCGCTACAAGGCGATGGTGCAGGAGGTGCTGGCGCGCGACCGGCAGATCGGGATGATCCAGCCGCGCCAGATTCCGGGCGAGGAGGATCGCGAGCCCCCCGCGCTCTACGACATCGGCTGCGTCGGCCGCATCGTCGATGTCGAGGCGCTCGACGAGGGGCGCTTCAACCTCGTCCTCGAGGGCGTCGCGCGCTTTCGCATCCGCCGCGAGCTCGACGTCACCACCCCCTTTCGTCAGGTCGAAGCCGAGATCGAGGTCGAAGGCGAGGAGGAGGCGGTGCTGTCCAGCGTCGAGCGCGCCAGCCTCGAGCGCGAGGCGAAGCGTTTCGCGCAGCGCCAGGGCTATGTCGTCGATTGGGATTCGGTCAGCCAGCTCGACGATGCGACGCTGGTCAACGGCATCGCACAGGTCGCCCCCTTCGACGCCGCGGCGAAGCAGGCGCTGCTCGAGGTGACGCCGGTCGGCGCACGCGCCGAACTGGTCATCCAGTTCATGCAATTCTTCGGCCGCTTCGACAGCGACGACGGCCGCGCGACGCTGCAATAAAGTGTTTTCAAGTCAGGCGGAACCGCCTGACGACTCGGAAAGCGCAAAAAAAACAATCTGGAGTGACGGTTTTGATTGAATCAAAACCGGCACTCTAGCGGCTCAGCCCGCCGCCGCGTGGCGCGCGATGTCGGCGAGCGCGCGGCGCACGATGTGGCGGTCGCTTTCGCAAAGCCGCGGCCCCGCCTCGACAGGCAGGAGATGACGGCGGACGAGCGCCTCCTCGGCGGCGAGGCGGGCGTCGGTCCGGTGCGAGCCCCGCGCACCGGGCGCCAGCCGCCGCCGCGCGGACCACGCCGCGACGAGGCGGTCGGCGGCGGCATCGGCCAGGCGGTCGGCCGCCGCCCGTTCGGTCGCCGCTTCGGCCTGCGGGTCGGCGAGCCAGCCGTCGGCGCCCTCCCCCGCCAGTGCATCGAGCGAGAGCGGGACGTTCGCCCGCGCCGACCCGCCGCGCTGACCTCCGCGCAGCCGCTGGCGCAGCGCCTGCAATTCGGCGCGGATCGGCCACGCCATATAGGTGGCGAAGCGCGCGCGCCGCGGATCGTAGCGCTCGATGGCGCAGTGCAGCGCGATCGCGCACGCCTGTTCGGCATCCTCAGCGACATCGGAAAGGCCATGGGCGCGGATGAAATAGCGGATGCGCGGCGCCGCGAGCGCCATCAGCCGGGCGAAGGCGCGGTCGACTCCGGCGCGCGTCCGCGATCCGGGGGCCGCCTCCCATTCGGCGCGCGCCGCGATCAGCGCCTCCGCCGCAGCCTCGATCGCCTCGCTCTTAGCCGACATGCGCCCCTCCCGGTAACGACTGCGTTACCGGCGGGATAGGACATCATGCTGAATCGCGGCCTGCCGCGCGACCAAGGGATAATACGTAGAGCCGGATGAGACCTGCCTTAAACCCGTCCGCGTCGAGCGAAGTCATCCTGTCCGGCTTCCGCCCGGACTAGGGTCAGGACCCTAGATCTCCGCCCCCGCGAGCAGGCGCGGTAGGTCGCCCGCCTCGCCGCGCGCCTCGTCCATGAAGAAGCGCTTGAGCAGCGGCATGCGCTGCACCGCGCCCAGCCCGGCGCGGCGGACGAGCGAGGCGGGGCGGCCGGGGATACCGAACAGACGGGTCAGCCCGTCGGTCGCGAGGCTGACCATCAGATTGTCGAGACCGCGCCAGCGCTGGTAGCGCGCGAGCAGCGCCGCATCGCCGAGGTCGAGCCCGATCCGCGCGCCCTCGACCAGCACCTCGGTCAGCGCCGCGACGTCGCGCAGCCCCAGGTTGAGCCCCTGCCCCGCGATCGGATGGATGCCGTGCGCGGCATCGCCGACCAGCGCGATCCGGTCGGCGACGATCCGCGCGCTGTGGTGGAAGCCGAGCGGATAGGTCATGCGCGGCGCGACCAGTTCCATGTCGCCGAGAATGCCGCCGGCGCGCTTGCCCAGCTCGGCGAGGAAGCCGCGATCACCCAGCTTCGCAAAGGCGGGGCCGTCCTTTTCGGACACGGTCCACACGAAGGCCGAGCGATGGCGGCCCTGCTCGTCGTCGACGAGCGGCAGCAGCGCGAACGGACCCGAGGGAAAGAATATCTCGTGCGCGACCCGATCGTGCGGCTTCGTGTGCGCGACCGCGCCGATCATCGCGTGATGATGATAGGACCAATTGGCGATGGTGAAGCCTGCCGCGTCGCGCGTCGGCGAGCGGCGTCCCTCGGCGACGATCAGCAGCGGCGCCGTCAGCCGCGTGCCGTCGGCGAGCGTCAGCGTCACGCCGTGCGCGTCGACCGCGCGGTCGGCCACCTTCGCCGGCATGAACAGCCGCACCAACGGCGCATCGGCGAGCGCCGCCGCGAGCGCGAGGCGAAGCTGGCGATTCTCGACCATCGTGCCGAGCGCGGGGGCATCCTCGGCAGCGACGAAATCGAGTTCGCCCGCCTGCCCGCCGTCGCTGACCTTGATCGCGCGGATCGGGCAGCCGTGCGCCGCCAGCCGGTCGGCGACGCCGATCACCCCGAACATCTGCCACACCGCGCTCGCGATCGCCGAGGCGCGCCCGTCGAAGCCCGGCGCGATCGTCGCGACCGGGTCGGCGGGGTCGACGATCTGCGAAGACAGGCCGTGATGGGCGAGGGCGAGGGCGAGGGCCTGGCCGACGAGGCCGCCGCCCGAGATCAGGACATCGCTGCGCAGGGGTTCGCTCATGCCTTTGCCCTAGACCGCAACGGCGCGATTGGGAAGCGGGCGCACACGAAGATCGCCTTTCGCGCCCCGAAGGCCGACGATGGGTTCGGTCTGAACAGCACAAACTCTGGGTAGCAGGGGACAAATTCGATAAGCTGGTGCCGACCGAAGGCGACATCTGATCTTTCGTCACCCGGAACTTGTCTGGCAATTATCCCTTTTCGACAAGTCACCGTTCCCCGGCGAAAGCCGGGGTCCATGCGGGGCGGCGCCATGCCATCTGGACCCCGGCTTTCGTCGGGGAACAGCTCCTGCTTTGCCTGAAGGGTATATATGCCAACTTGTTCCAGAGCCTGCCCCGGACCCGATCCGGGGGTCCATGGTCTGTCGCTTCCTTATGGCGCCGCGTTCGACGAGAGGGCGGGTCATGGATGCTGAAACAAGTTCAGCATGACGAGGGTGAAGGACGGCTTCCCACCCCAAAGCAGCCGGTTCGAAGATCGCGGGATTTGTCCATCCGGAGCCCGTAGATACCCGCCCCGCCCGGCGACATGCCCCGATTCCGCGCCACGCCGCACCGCGCAGCGATTTTTCGCTGTCCTGCATGATCCGCGCGGCATAGCGTTGCCCGATGCGGTCCGCCATTCGCTCGATCCGTGCCGCGACCCCGCGCACCTCGCCGTGGGCTGCTTGACGGCGAGTCCGGCGCATGCGCATATCGCCGGAATTCACTTTGATGGGGACCGAAACCAGCATGGCCAGCCGCAAGCCCGTCGCCGCAAAGGCCGATTGGCGCACCCTTTTCAAGCAGAGCATCGCGCGATCGCTGGTGATCGCCGCCGCCGCCGCGCTCGCGCTGTTCACCCTGTTCCTCGCGCTCGCGCTCCTCACCTACGACAGCACCGATGCGGCGCTCAACACCGCCGCGGGCGGCCACGCCGCCAACTGGATGGGCAGCACCGGCGCCTGGTTCGCCGACCTCGGCCTGTCGGTCGGCGGCGCGCCGATCGCGCTGCTCGTCCCGCTGTTCGGGCTGATCGCGTGGCGGCTGTGGATCGGCGAGCCGCAGCCCTATTGGCCGCGCCAGCTCGCCTATGCCTTCGCGGGCGTGCTGCTCGTCGGACTGGGGATCGAGCTGTGGGCGCCCGCTTCGGGCGCGGCGCTTCCCGCCGGCTGGGGCGGGCTGCTCGCACTGATCGTCGGCGGCGCCATCGCGCCGCTGTTCGATCAGGCGGGAGAGCCGGCGGCGGCGCTGATCCGCTTCGGCACCATCCTGCTGCTCGTTCTGCTCGGCCTGTGGCTCGCGTGGCGCGCGCTGCGGCTCGAAAAGGGTTGGCACCAGCGCTTCCGCCTGCCCGCGCCTGAGGGCGCTCGCGTCCTCGAACCTGCGCGGCTGAGGGAGCCCGAGGCGAAGGCACCCAACCTCGTCGAGCGCGTCATCCGCCCGCGTCCGCGCGCCGAACCGAGCGACCGCGCGCCGCCCGAGATCGCCGATCCCGCGCAGCGCTCGACGCCGTCGAAGCCCAAGCCCAAGCCGCAGACCGAGCTGTTCACCCATTACCAGCTCCCCTCGCTCGACCTGCTCGCCCCGGCGCCCGAAGGCCCGACCGGCCAGGTCGACAAGGCGGGGCTCGAACGCAATGCGCGCCTGCTCGAATCGGTGCTCGAGGATTTTCAGGTCAAGGGCGTGATCACCGCGGTCCGCCCCGGCCCCGTCGTCACCATGTACGAGCTGGAGCCGGCGCCGGGCACCAAGGCGAGCCGCGTGTCGAACCTTGCCGACGACATCGCGCGCAACATGTCGGCGCTGTCGGCGCGCATCGCGCCGATCCCCGGGCGAACCGTGATCGGCATCGAACTGCCCAACGCGCACCGCGAATCGGTCGTGCTGTCGGAGATGATCGGCAGCGCGCTGTTTCAGGAGCAGACGGGATCGCTGCCGATCATCCTGGGCAAGAACATCAGCGGCGACCCGGTGATCGCCGACCTCGCGCCGATGCCGCACCTGCTGATCGCCGGCACCACCGGCTCGGGCAAGTCGGTCGGGCTGAACGCGATGATCCTGTCGCTGCTCTATCGGCTCGGCCCCGATCAGGTGAAGCTGATCATGATCGACCCGAAGATGCTGGAACTCAGCGTCTACGACGGCATCCCGCACCTGCTCGCACCCGTCGTCACCGAGCCCAAGAAGGCGATCCGCGCGCTCAAATGGGCGGTCGAGCAGATGGAGGACCGCTATCGGATGATGTCGTCGCTGTCGGTTCGCAACCTCGCGGGCTACAACGACAAGGTCCGCGCCGCGCTCGCCAAGGGCAAGTCGCTCGGGCGCCGCGTCCAGACCGGCTACGACCCCGACACCGGCCAGCCGGTCTATGAGGAGGAGACGCTCGACTATCAGCCGCTGCCGCAGATCGTCGTGGTGGTGGACGAACTCGCCGACCTGATGATGACCGCGGGCAAGGAGGTCGAGTTCCTGATCCAGCGCCTCGCGCAAAAGGCGCGCGCGGCGGGCATCCACCTGATCCTCGCGACGCAGCGTCCGTCGGTCGACGTCATCACCGGCGTCATCAAGGCGAACCTGCCGACGCGCATCAGCTTCAACGTCACCTCGAAGATCGACAGCCGCACCATCCTGGGCGAGGGCGGCGCCGAGCAATTGCTCGGCAAGGGTGACATGCTCTACGTCCCCGGCGGCAAGCAGATCACCCGCATCCACGGCCCCTTCGTCTCCGACGACGAGGTGCGCGCGGTCGCCGATCACTGGCGCGGCCAGGGTGCGCCCGACTATGTCGAGAGCGTCACCGAGGAGCCCGAGGACGGCGGCTTCGCGATGGAGGGCGCCCCGGCGGGCGGCGACAGCGCCGAGGACCGCATGTATGCGAAGGCGTGCCAGATCGTCGCCGAGAGCCAGAAGGCCTCGACGAGCTGGCTGCAACGGCAATTGCGCATCGGCTACAACAGCGCGGCGCGGCTGATCGAGCGGATGGAGGAGGAAGGGCTGGTGAGCCCGCCCAACCATGTCGGGCGGCGCGACGTGCTGACCGATCAATATGGCCAGCCGCGATAGCGGAACACGGAACCGAAGCGCCCGCCCGCGATTTGAACGAATACCCCCGCGTCATTGCGAGGAGCCGCAGGCGACGAAGCAATCTCCAGCGATCGGCAAGGCCGGACGACGGCAGGAGATTGCTTCGTCGCTACGCTCCTCGCAATGACGGCTGGAAGGCTGGACGCGGGGTTCAGGGCCGGTTCAAGGCCTTGCGTCCAGATAACGACCCGATTCACAGACCGATTCCACAATGACGAGAGCCCGATGACCGAACAGACCTTCCGCCGCCGCCTGACCCGCCTTGCCGCCTGGACGCTCGCGCCCGCGGCGGTCGTCGGCCTTGCCGCCGGCGCCCCGGCGATTGCGCAGGCGTCGAGCACGCTGGCGGCGGTGCAGGCGCACCTCAAGTCGACCAGCTCGATGACCGCCGATTTCGTGCAGACCGACCGCAACGGCCAGCGGCTGTCCGGCGCGCTGACCCTCAAGCGCCCCGGCAAGATCCGCTTCCAGTATCAGAAGGGCGTGCCGATGCTGATCGTCGGCGACGGCAGCGCGCTGACGATGATCGATTACGAGGTGAAGCAGGTACAGCGCTGGCCGGTGAAGAATTCGCCGCTCGGCGCGCTGCTCGACCCCGACCGCGACCTGTCGAAATATGCGAAGGTGCTGCCGACCGACAGCAGCGACGTGCTGAGCGTCGAGGTCCACGATCCGAAGCGCCCCGAATATGGCACGATCACGATGGTGTTCATCCGCGACGCGGCGGCGCCGGCGGGGCTGCGCCTGCGCGGCTGGGTCGCGCTCGATTCGCAGAACAACCGCACCCGCATCGACCTCAGCAACCAGAAGTTCAACGTCGCGGTGGCCGATTCGGCCTTCCGCTGGACCGACCCGCGCCCGAAGAAGCGCGGCGGCCGCTGACGCGCACTCTTTCCGGTCCATCCCGCCCCCATCTGCCCATCGTCGCGCGGCACCGGCCCGCTTTCCCCACGGGAAGGCGGGCCGATGTTCGACGAGCGGCGTTCTGGCGCCGACGAACGGAAGGCACAGGCTGGCAGGGCGCCGTTTCGTTCAGCTTGGCGACAGGGAAAAGCGGCTATTCCAACCCTCGAAGGCGCCAACACGGCTCCCGGTTTTGGGTTTCCCCCTGTTGCCCCATCCGGATGGCCCGGCACCTTCTTTCAAGAGCGTGACGAACGCTGACCTTGAGCCCCCGTCCCACCGCCCCTGGGACGGGGGTTTATGTTTTTCCGGGCCATGGCTCTCGCTCTTCTTCGGGCTGCCCGGCATTGCGAACCGCATCCGCCCCCGATAGAGCCGCCGCATGACAAGCATCGCCTCCTGGAACATCAACAGCGTCCGCGCCCGCATCGGCATCGTCGAGAAGCTGCTGCGCGAAGAGGCGCCCGATGTCCTCTGCCTTCAGGAAACCAAGGTCGAATGCGGCCTCTTCCCCGCCGACATGTTCCACCGGCTCGGCTACACCCACATCGTCACCAACGGCCAGCGCATGCACCACGGCGTCGCGATCGTCAGCCGGCTGCCGCTGACCGACGTGCGCAAATATGACTGGCAGGCGAATGGCGAGGCACGGCACGTCGGCGTGACGCTGCCGTCGGGCGTGCGGGTCGACAATGTCTACATTCCCGCGGGCGGCGACATTCCCGACCGGACGCTCAACCCCAAGTTCGGGCAAAAGCTCGACTTCCTCGGCCGCATGACCGACTGGGCGGGCGCGCTCGACCAGCCGACCGTGCTCACCGGCGACTTCAACGTCGCGCCGCTCGAAAGCGACGTGTGGAACCACAAAGCGCTGCTCGACGTGGTCAGCCACACCCCGATCGAGGTCGAGACGCTGGCGCGGCTGCAGGCGGCGTCGGACTGGGTCGATCTCGGCCGCCGCTTCATCGCCGCCCCGACCCCGCTCTACACCTGGTGGAGCTACCGCGCGAAGGACTGGGCGGCGTCGAACCGCGGCCGCCGGCTCGACCATATGTGGGTGACGCCCGACCTCGGCGACCGCGCGCAGGCGCACCGCGTCGTCCAGCCGGCGCGAAGCTGGGAGCGGCCGTCGGACCATATTCCGCTGATCACGGAGTTCGCCTTTTGAGCGACGCCGCCGCCGCGGGCGCGCGCCGCGCCGCGCGCGCGATCGACGCGCTGCGCCGCGGCTGGCCGCTGCGCGTCGGCGCCGCCGACGGGGCGCTCGACCTGCTCGCGGTCGAAAGCGCTTCCGATGCGGCGCTCGCCGAATTCGGCGGTGCCGACATGCTGCTGTCGGGCGAGCGCGCGGTGACGCTCAAGCTCACCAACCAGCGCGCGGCCGCGACGCCGGGGCCGGTGCGGCTCGCCGGCGCGGGCAACAGCGTCGCCGCCGCGCTCGCCGTCGCCGATCCCGCGCTCGACCTCGCGCACCCGCTCAAGGGGCCGTTCCGCACCGTCGCCACCGGCGGCGAAGCGGCCGCCGCCGCGGCGATGACGATGGCGCGCCACGCCGGCCTGCTTCCCGCCTTCTTCGTGCGTCCGGCCGCCGGCGGCGTCGAGGCCGAATGCACCGACGGCGACGTCGCCGCGCTGCTCGACCCCGCGCGTCTCGCGATCGCCGCGCGCGCGCGCCTGCCCGTCGCGGCGAGCGAGACCGCCGAGATCGTTGCCTTCCGCAGCCCCGAGGAGGCGTCGGACCATGTCGCGCTCGTCATCGGCCGGCGCGACGCCAACCCGCCGGTCGTCCGCCTGCACAGCGAATGCCTGACCGGCGACGTGCTCGGCAGCCTCAAATGCGATTGCGGGCCGCAGCTTCACGCCGCGCTCCACGCGATGGCCGACGCGCCGTGGGGGGTGCTGCTCTACCTCAGGCAGGAAGGGCGCGGCATCGGCCTCGTCAACAAGCTGCGCGCCTATGCGTTGCAGGATCAGGGCTACGACACGGTCGACGCCAACCTGCGGCTCGGCTTCCCGGTCGAGGCGCGCGACTTCGCGATCGCCGG